>JAYNKS010000076.1:5413-7937 GCA_038111345.1 Gammaproteobacteria bacterium
TAGCCAAGGGGAGGACTTCTAACCAGTCCCCCGGTCTGAATCTCAGGCCGGAGTTCTGTATGTCTAGTTCGACTCGGTACATCGGAGCACGGTACCCCTTGGGATCATTGAGCTGCTCAAAACAGCGTCTCTTGATGCGATGCCACGAAGGTTGTTGGCGTATCCGCTCGGCTCGTGCTGCCTCTAAGTCATCATCAAGGCGATCCCACGCCCGCTCCTTCAGGTTTCCCGAGAATCCTCCATTTGTGGCCGTTCGCCCAACTCGGAATCCTGTATCCATAAATCCATAAACCTTGGCCCTGTGCGACCCTAGCCAGCCGTATGACCCTGCGTATTGATGAAAGACCTCCCGCCAGCGTCCGATCAACTCGTCATCGTGCCAAGTAGCCAGAATCGAAGCGATATCAATCGACCGTAAGGCAAACACAAACTGTCTCAGGCCCAAAGGCATCCAGCGCCTTATCTCTTCTGTTTCCCGCCCAATGCGTGAGTCCTCGACAGCCTTACCAAAGAATGCGTCCAGCATTAGAAATGGGGGGGCGGCACCGCCACTGAGCCCGATCTCGCCGGCACGTATCGGAGCCCCTAGGGGAGCGATAAATTTAGACCACGACATAGGGTCTACGTGATGATCTGAAAGCGGATTGAGATCGATCTTCTGGAGGGATAACCTGGAGAGGTCAATCAAAGTATCAGAAAGATTGTCTAATCCCTCCAATAGGCCCCCTCGGTCACCGCACAGCGCGTCAGACTGCATTTTGGCAATCGGGCGGATTAGTGACCCGATGCGGGCGGTGATCTCTATGAACGTGCCATAAAAGAATCGCTCTTCTGGACTGCCGATGACTGGCACCAAAGGGGATATTGCGTCTACTTCGATTGGGCGGGAGTCAGTGGGATCTACTCGCTGCCAGTTATACGCAAACAAATCATCAAAATGCAGGCATGCATCAGGTCTTCCGAGTCGTCGAGAGGATTCAATCCATGGCTCCTGCAATTGAGGCGGGAGATGACGAACCGGGTCTCGAATTAGACCGCTTCGGACTACTGAATCGGAACCAGTTAATGGTCTTCGTTTAATCTCACCCTCTAGAACGAAAGCATGGGCGAGTACGCCTAAGATCAATGACGCTCGCCTAACCGAATCATCCGCCAGATTGCCCGCATCGGCAGAAAGTTTAGGCAGGCCGGAGACAGCTCTGCGAACTCGTCCATGAGCAAATAAATCAGGTAGTTCTTCCGCGATCTGATCCCAAGCCACGTGGGAATACGGCAGATGCCTCTCTGGCGGCGCTGCAGGCAGGAAGCCTGAGTTTCCGTTGAGAAAACCCCATGTCAGTGAGGTGTTATTCTCATGGCAGGAGTCAAGGAGTCGCTCAGCGTTTGATATCAATTCATCGGGCATAATCAGCAGTGCGGGGCAAAGCTAAGTCGTTTCCCATTCCTTCATCATTGCCCAACACAGATCGGCTCGAGACAGATCTCCAACAATTTTCCGTTCCGAAACAACCGGCAGCCGACCAATTTTTTTCTCTGCCATACAAGCAGCCGCTTTAATCAGAGTGTCCTTGGGTTGGAGAATAATCGGATCCCTGATAATGAGTCGTGTAATTTTCTCGTTCAACAAACTTTTGGCGGTATTTAGAAATAGTTTGTTGACACTCGCTGAGGAAACATTCGCTCGCAGCATTTCATCAAAATCAGGTAGTACAGCGCGGATTAAGTCACCTTCTGAGACGGTGCCCAAGAAGTTATTCTCTGAATCTCGAACAACAAGATCACCGCGTTGAGTTTTCACGAAAATTTCAGCCGCGGCCCGCATGGTTGTATCTGGACTGACCGAGACGATTTCGGATCGCATCGCATCCGAGACGGTCAGGTTGACGTCAAAATTCTGACTTAACAGCTCAGGCGGCGTTTTATCGATCGAGAAGGTGACCTCTTCCTGGATCGGTGCGATCGGTACCAACTCGTCAAAAATCGAGGACCAATCGGCTTCTGGGTTTCTTTGGAAGGCCGCATGATGCGCAGCGTGCACAGAAGCGAGGAGTGGAGTGGACAAGCCCAGCTCTTGTGCCTGCTTAAGGAGCAGTGAAGATTCAGCTTTGGCCCCATCGTTTTTTATTTGAGCGGGACCGAACAGCGCGTAGTTTCGTGTTTCGAAATGTGCGGGATAGAGAAAGCGACACAAAAGCTCACCCGGATGACCAAGCGAACCATGTTCAACAAAGTCCAGAAATTGACTCATATCGAGGTGAGATTTCTCGACCATACCGCAGGCGAGAGCAAAGCCATGAATCAAGGGGTAGAGGTAAGTCAGCGTGGCGAGGTTAAAAGCGGCTGCCTGCCCAAGCTGTCCCAATCTCATGCAAGTGCCGACTGGCGCACAAATGTCGGCGACTCTGGAGAGATGGGACGAAGGTCCTGCATAGTAGATTGGACAGTTGCCCTCAATAATCATTGCGGTGGGGCCGCCGATTACAGCTTCGCAAAACTCGGCACCCGCATCTGCCGATATCTGACC
>JAYNKS010000077.1:0-7721 GCA_038111345.1 Gammaproteobacteria bacterium
AGGGTGGATTGCTAACCACTACGTCAAAAGTGGCATCGCCCAGCGCGTCGAAGCAGTCACTCAAGACAAAATGCACCGAAAGGCCGTGGCGCTTGGCATTCTTACGCGCCTGATCGAGCGCTTCGGCGCTGATGTCCGTTGCGCTGATTTTCGCTTGCGGCCGCTCACTCGCGAGCGCAAGCGCGATGGCGCCGCTTCCCGTGCCAAGGTCCAGGATGTTAATCGGCTGATCATTTGCGGTTTCAGAAAGGACCGCCTCCACCAGAATCTCGGTCTCCGGCCTTGGCACCAAGGTGGCTTCATTGAGGTCCAGCAGCATGGACCAGAATTCTTTCTTTTTGAGAATAACCGCGATGGGCTCGCCCGCGGTGCGGCGCTTGAGCAGACGATGAAAATGTTCAGCGACATCGGGTCTTATCGTCTGATCAGGATCTTTTAGGACGGCGATGGGCTCAAGGCCGCTTGCCGCCGTCAGCAGCACCTCGGCGTCAAGTCGGGCGGTGGGACTGCTCTGTTGGAGGATGCGGGCCGCCTCGTTGAGCAGGGCCGCGGCTGAGGGATCAGTCACTGCCCAGGGCGGCGAGTTCATCCGCTTGATGCTCGGCAACCAGAGGCCCGATGACCGGCTCGAGATCTCCGGAAAGTATCTCGTCAAGTTTATAAAGCGTGAGGTTGATGCGATGGTCGGTGACCCGCCCCTGAGGAAAGTTATACGTTCGGATACGCTCGGAGCGGTCCCCGCTGCCGACGAGGTTGCGTCGGTTTTGCGCCTGTTCTTTTTTCTGGGCGCTAATCTGTGCTTCGAGCAGGCGCGAGCGCAGGATCGACATCGCCCGGGCGTTGTTTTTATGCTGTGAGCGCTCGTCCTGACATTCCACGACCACACCGGTGGGCAGGTGCGTGAGGCGCACCGCCGAGTCGGTGCGGTTGACGTGCTGACCGCCCGCCCCGGAGGCGCGGTAGGTGTCAATTCGAAGATCCGCCGGGTTGATCTCGACATCGTCGATCTCGTCAGCTTCCGGCATGATGGCCACGGTGCAGGCGGAGGTATGGATCCGGCCCTGTGCCTCGGTTTCGGGCACCCGCTGGACGCGATGCGCGCCGGATTCGAACTTGAGTCTCGAGTAGGCGCCGCGCCCGGCCACGCGGGAGATGACTTCTTTATATCCGCCATGCTCGCCGGCGCTTTGGCTCATTACCTCGACCTTCCAGCCCTTGCTCTCAGCGTAGAGGGTATACATGCGAAAAAGATCACCGGCAAAAATGGCGGCTTCGTCACCGCCGGTGCCGGCCCGCACCTCAAGAAAAATATTGCGGTCGTCGTTGGGGTCTTTGGGTATCAGCAATTTGCGCAAGGTCTGAAAACTTTCTTCCAGATCGTTTTGCAGCCGCGGCAGCTCGTCGTTGGCCATGCGCCGGATATCCGGATCACTATCCTCGATCATTTCACGGGTGGATGCGAGCTCGGCATCGAGCGCCTGGTATGCCTCGAAGTGTTCTACCACCGGGCTGATATCGGCAAGTTCGATAGACAGATCCCGAAATGAGTTCTGATTACCGATAACGGCTGGATCGGACAGCAGCGCGTTGATCTCTTCGCGTCGCTCGAGCAGATGCTCGAGCTTGGCGCGCATCTGCGGGTTCATCGCTAAGGATTCAGTTTGAACAGCCGGCGCGTGCTGTTGATCAGTCCGGGGTTACCGTCCTGGCTGGCCTGCTTGAGCGCCTGACTGGGCTCGTGGGAGAACTTTTGACTCAGATTACGGGCGAATTGCTCGAGGACGTCGCCGGGGTCCTCGCCGTTGGCCAGGCGGCGCCGGGCCTCTACCAGCTCGGCCTCACGCAGAAGGTCAATTTTTTCGCGCAACGAAAGGATGGTTGGTATGGAGTCCAGGGAGCGCATCCAGTGCATAAAGCGCACCACCTGCAGATCAATAATTTTTTCAGCCTCGACTGCCGCTTCGCGCCGGGCCGCCTGATTCTCACTGACCACCTTTTGCAGATCGTCGACCGTGTATAGAAAAACATCTTTCAACTCATCAACCTGCGGCTCGATGTCACGCGGCACCGCCAGATCGATCAGAAACATCGGGCGATGCCGGCGTTTTTTGAGCGCGCTCTCTACCGCGCCCTTGCCCAGAATGGGCAGGGTGCTGGCCGTCGAAGCCACGACGATGTCCGCCTCGTGCAGTCGCTCGGGCATTTCCGCGAGCGAGATCGCTTCGCTGCCCAGTTGCGCAGTGAGGGTCTGCGCGCGCTCGATGGATCGGTTGGCAACAATAATATGTTTGACGCCCGTCTGCTTCAGGTGCCGGGCAACGAGCTCTATCGTTTCTCCGGCGCCGAGCAGCAGCACGGTTTGCTCACTCAGGTTAGAGAAGATTCGCTTCGCGAGATCCACCGCCGCAAAGGCGACCGAAACGGCACTTGCGCCGATAGCGGTATCCGTACGGATCTGTTTTGCTACGGAAAACGTGTGCTGAAAAAGACGATTGAGAATCTTGCCGGTGGTGCCTGCCTGATGGGCTGCAGAAAATGCCGACTTCATCTGGCCCAGAATTTGCGGTTCGCCAAGGACCATGGAGTCGAGGCCAGACGCTACGCGAAACGCGTGTTGAACCGCTTGCTCACCCGGCAGGGTGTAGGTCGAGGTCGATAGCGCCTCTGCCGGCACGTCACCGTACTCACGCAGCCAGTTGACCACGGGAGTCACTGCCGGTGTTTCCTGCCGACAATAAATCTCGGTGCGGTTGCACGTGGAAAGAATGGTGGCTTCGGCGACCTCTGGCGACTCGACGAGCGAGCGCACCGCGTCGGGCAGTTGCTCCGAGGAGAAAGCGGTGCGTTCCCGCAGCGCGACCGGCGCGGTGCGGTGATTCAGGCCTATGGTGAGAAGATGCATCGGGGGCAGATTTTAAGTAATTTGCCGGTATTTTTCACTTTCACGCGTCGCGCGCCGGCAAACCCGAAGGCGCGCTGAACCGGCTCTTGGGGCCCCTCTCACTGTTTCGACAGTGATTCTGCTATTCTGACTTTCAGTCCCCTTTCAATACAAAGCCCATGCTTGTGAAGCGCGTTCAGTCAACCTTTTTGGCGGTAGCGGTTTTGACCGTGACCCTGGGCGGCTGTGTCGGGATTCCAGCCCAGCCTCGTGCGGGCTCCGACACACCCGGCATGCAGGTCGCTGGCCTGTCCGAAGATCTGATTTACGAATATCTCCTCGGCAGCGTCGCGGCCCGCCGAGGAGAGGGCGAGACGGCGGCGTCGGCAATGTTCCGGGCCGCGCAACTGTCCAAAAACGCGGATATCACGCTTCAGGCGTTTTCGTTATCCATGGATGCCGGCCAGTACGAGCAGGCTTTGGAACTCAGCGACCTGATGGGCGAGATCGATCCGGACGGTCCGCCCGAGCGGCGATTGACCATGCGTCTGCAGGCGTTGATCGCACTCGAGCGAGAAGACGGCGTCTTTGACACCCTGGTATCGCTGGTTGAAATTCTTCCTGAGGGCGAAAGCGAGCTGATGACCTTTGTGGCCCAGACGCTCGGACGTCAATCGGATCCAGGTCGGTGGATCGAGCTAATGACGCGCTTTGCGGACTATTTCGATAGCCGCCCCTCCGCGCAGATCGCGCTGGCCTGGTTTGGTTATCGAACGGACGAGGTCGCGATTGCCGAAGAGGCGATGTCGCGAGCCATGGCGCTTCGGCCAGGCTGGGAGGATGCGGCGCTGCTTAAGCTCTCCCACCTTCGCGAGCAGGGCGACAACGAAGCCACCTCTGCTTACGCGATCGCCTTTCTCGAGGCATTTCCGGATCGGTCCCGTTTGCGGTTGACGTACGGCCGTTTTCTTGCCGAGCAGAATGACAACATCGCGGCGTTGGCGCAGTTTGAAAAATTGCTGGAGTACGAGCCGCAGAACATCGATGCGCGATACGCAGCGGGCGTGTTGAGCCAGAACCTCGCCGGTCTGGCAGCGGCCCGCGGTCATTTTGAAGCGATTCTCGCTGCGCAGCCTGACGAGGATCGCGCGCGCCTTTATCTCGGCCAGATTTTGAGTGAGCTGGGGGATACCGAAGCGGCTCTTGATCTGCTCGGCGAGGTCGCCGATCCCGAGCTTTATTTTGACGCCCAGATTCGAATTGGCTTTGTGCTCGCGGATGCGAAGCGAGTGGATGAGGCGCTTTCGCACCTGTCGGATCTGACGCCTAAGTCGCAGGACGATCAGGTGCGCATGTATCTCGCCCGCGAGCAGGTCCTGCGAGAGAGCGATCAGGCAGAAAAAGCTCTCAGCCTTTTGAATGCGGCGCTTATTGATATTCCCGATCATCCCGATCTTCTGTATTCGCGCGGCCTGGTGACCGCATTGCTGGATCGGATCGAAGACCACGAGCGGGATATGCGGCGCCTGATCGAGATGGATCCTGATAATCCACACGCCTACAACGCGTTGGGCTACACGCTGGCGGACAAGACGGATCGGCTTGCAGAGGCGCAGGAGCTGATCGAAAAAGCACTGGCCCTGCTGCCGGGCGATCCGTTCATTCTGGACAGTCTGGGCTGGGTCCACTATCGGCGTGGTGAATTGGAGGTGGCGCTGGAGTATCTGCAGATGGCTATGGAGCAACAGCCGGACGCGGAAATTGCCGCACACCTGGGTGAGGTGCTCTGGACGCTCGGTCAGAAGGATCAAGCGGTGCTGATTTGGCAGGACGGTCAGCGCAACAATCCTGAAAACGCCGTTCTAATCGAGACGCTGCGAAAGTTCGGTCAGTGATGCGCTGGGCGTTGATGGTCGCCACAGCTGCCTTACTCTCCGGCGGCTGCGCTTCGGTCCCTTTAAAAACACCCTCGAGTGCTGAACCTGCTGAGGTCCTTTGGCAGTCGCACAAGCGCGCCGTAGCAGACGTCGTGTCGTGGAATCTGTCGGGCCGGATTGCGCTTCGTACGGCCGACATGGCGGCGAGTGCCAGCCTGCGCTGGATTCGAAGCGAGGACCGGGACGAGATTTATCTATTTGGACCGCTGGGTGGCGGTAAGGTTCAGCTGACTATCGAGCCGGACGCGGTCACGCTGCGCGATGCGAGAGGTCAGGTCGTAAAGGGCGACGATCCCAGTGACGTGCTGTATCGAGTGACCGGATGGCATATCCCCTTTGAGGCTCTGGACGATTGGATTCGCGGCTTACCCTCATCGGAGCCGATCAATGCCATGGCGTGGGATCCGGATGGCCGATTGACTCAGCTAGATCAGGCCGGCTGGGAGATCAGCTATCTCGACTTCATGCCGGTTGATGTGCTTTTTTTGCCTCGCAAGATTCGTATTGCGGCCAGTGATCAGACGGTGGACGCACTGGTCCGCGCAGGGCAACTGAACGGCGATCGACTCGCGCTACGATTTTTTGTCGAGAACTGGAATCAGCCCTAGTCCGCGATGACCGACGTGTTTGGAACAGCAACAAGGACTTGGTTTGCGCCGGCCAAGCTCAACTTGTTTTTGCATGTGATTGGGCGACGTGCAGACGGTCTGCACGAACTACAGACGCTTTTTCAGCTTCTGGATTTTGGCGACAGTCTGCGCTTTGAGACCTCGCTGGATGGTGTTATCGAACGTATCGATGACTCCGCCTTGCCTGCTGATGATCTCAGTGTGCAGGCCGCCCGGGCCCTGCGGGCGTTTGGTGATCAAGCGCTCGGCGTTCGCATTCATCTCAACAAACGGATTCCGGTCGGTGCGGGTCTGGGCGGCGGCAGTTCCGACGCGGCCACGACGCTGGTGGCACTCAACCAACTGTGGCAGTTAGGGCTCCCCATGCAGCAGCTTCTTGAGATCGGTCGGGAGCTGGGCGCGGACGTGCCGCTGTTCGTCGCTGGCCGTTCGGCCTGGGGCGAGGGGATCGGGGAGCGCCTGACCCCCGCGACGCTTCCGGCCCGTCCTTATTGCGTGGTCTGGCCCGAGGTGAGCGTTCCCACAAAAGACGTATTTTCCGACCCAGAATTGACACGAAACACCCCGCCAATCAGAATACCCGGCCCGTTTAACGGTAATCGGCGAAATGATCTGGAGCCGGTGGCAAGAAAGCGGTTTCCCGAGGTGGGGCAGTGCCTGGATTGGCTCGGCCAGTTCGGCAAAGCGCAGATGACAGGGAGCGGAGCCGCCGCCTTCGTGGTCGTTGAGAGCGACCAGGCTGGTCGGGACATAATCGGGCGTTTACCGGGTTCTCTGAGCGGTCTGGTAGCGAACGGAATTAACCAGAACCCTGCATTTGCTGATGAGCCTGTTGGGGTGTAGCCAAGTGGTAAGGCACCGGATTTTGATTCCGGCATTCCCAGGTTCGAATCCTGGCACCCCAGCCATATTTTAATGATGTTCGAGCGTATGGACCGCTGCGATTAGACCGATGGCAATCGATGACCTAACGCTATTTACCGGCAATGCCAATCCGGAGTTGGCTCGCGAGGTGGCGAGCCAGTTGGGTATTGGTATCGGTCGAGCCACCGTGTCGACGTTCAGCGATGGTGAAGTGAACGTGGAGATCATGGAGAACGTGCGCGGCGCGGACGTTTACGTGATGCAGCCGACCTGTGCGCCGGCCAGCAAGCATCTGATGGAGCTGCTGGTGATGATCGATGCCTTGCGGCGATCCTCTGCCGAGCGGGTGACCGCGGTGATACCGTATTTTGGTTACGCCCGACAGGATCGCCGACCGCGAACCGCACGCGTGGCGATCACGGCTAAATTGGTTGCCGACATGATCGGCGTATCGGGCGCAGATCGAGTCGTGACGATGGATTTGCACGCCGATCAGATTCAGGGATTTTTTGATATCCCGGTGGACAATATTTATGCCGCGCCGGTTTTGAATGGCGAGCTGTGGCGATACGCCCCGGAGAGCCTTATGGTGGTGTCCCCGGACGTGGGCGGTGTGGTGCGGGCCCGCGCGATGGCGAAACAGCTCGGCGTTGAGTTGGCGATCATTGATAAACGCCGACCAAAAGCCAACGAGGCCAAGGTGATGCACATTATTGGGTCCGTAGAGGACCGCAGTTGTGTGTTGATGGACGACATGGTCGATACGGCCAACACCTTATGCGAGGCTGCCGCAGCGCTTAAAGACGCCGGCGCCACCGAGGTGAAAGCGTGTTGCACGCATCCGGTCCTGAGCGGAAAAGCCGTAGAGCGAATTGAAGCCTCAGAACTGGATGAAGTGGTGGTTACAAACTCGATCCCCCTTAGCGAAGAGGCAAAAAAGAACAGCACCAAGATTCGTCAGATCAGTGTGGCGAGTCTGCTGGCAGAGTCGATTCGACGGATCGCCAGTGGCGATTCGGTCAGTTCGTTATTTTTGGATTAACTGGGCCCGACGGCTCGTACGATGGGACGTGATGAGCGTCCGCCTTATGGAGATTGGTAAATGAGCAACTATGAAATTAACGCAAAGCACCGTGAAGGATCTGGAACCGGTGTTAGCCGTCGGCAGCGCCTTGAGAGCCTGGTGCCTGCGGTGGTGTACGGTGCCGGCAAGGAAAACGAAAGCCTGGTGCTGGATCACGATCAGGTCATGCACAGCCTGGAGAAAGAGGCGTTCCATTCGGCGATTATCGATCTCAAGACGGAGAAGGGCTCTCAGCAGGTGATCTTGCGGGAGGTGCAGATGCATCCGCACCGGCAACTGGTCATGCATCTGGACTTCCAACGCGTGAAGGCAACAGAGAAGCTCCA
>JAYNKS010000078.1:0-7721 GCA_038111345.1 Gammaproteobacteria bacterium
GGTCAGCGGGCAGGGGTTTGGAGAAATAATAGCCCTGCATCTGGTCACAGCCCATGGCAACCAGGGCGCTGACGTCAGCTTCCGTCTCCACCCCTTCTGCGACGACTTCCATATCCAAAGACTGTGCGATCAGGATAATGGCCCGAACAAGAGCGTCTTGCCCACTGCCGATTTGCTCCACAAAGCGCTTATCGATCTTTAGACGATCGAAAGGCAGGTCGGCGAGTTGGGCCAGCGAAGAATAGCCGGTCCCAAAATCATCAATGGCGAGCCTGATACCTAATGCTCGAATTTGCTCAAGGTTTTTGCTCACTGTTGTAAGGTTCTCAGCGAGAACCGATTCGGTGAGTTCGAGCTCCAGATTGGCCGCCGGCAGCCCGCTGGCCTGAAGGGCGTCTTCAACCGCTTTTGAAAAGGCCGGATCCTGGGCTTGAAGCCGCGAGACATTTACGCAGAGAACCATATTGGGGAGGCCTGAATCCCGCCACGCCGTGGCCTGAGCGCACGCGTCAACAAGCGCTTTTTTTCCCAGCTCCTGAATGAGGCCGGCCTCTTCAGCAATCGGGATAAATCGATCCGGCGGCACGTCGCCCAAGTCCGGGTGCTCCCAGCGCATCAGGGCCTCGCAGCCCAACAACCGATGGTTGGTGGCCTGTACCTGCGGCTGATACTTCAGGAAGAACTCACCCTGCCGTAAAGCCTTCCTCATATCTTCCGCTAACTGGAGATTTTCCTTCGCGCGACGGACAAACTTGGCATCCAACTGTCCTGTATAAAAGCGTGCCTGATTCTCGCCCTCGCTGATGGCCTCAAGCATGATCTGACGATTCTTTCGCCACAGATCGCCGAGCGTCGCGCCGTCTTTCGGATAGCTCGACATCCCAAGACTCACTGAAAGGGTAATCGAATGCGACGACCCTCCCTCCTTGAGAATGATCGGTGTTTTCAACGCCTCCAAAATCGCCTTTGATAGGGACGCTCCCAGGTTATGTGCATCCCGGGTCAGGGAAAAGATTCCAAATTCGCTCCCACCGGCCCTAAAAAACACAGCGTCCTTATGCAGCAGATCCTCGATTTTTTTAACAAACCGCTTGATAAGTCGATTAGTGAAACCGATACCAAAAGCCGATTCGTACTGACCCAGCCTTAGAATCCTAAGGCGCAGCCCAAGCCCCTCAAACCCACTGCCCTCTGAACCGTCAATCAGCGACTGGGCGATTCTTTCGCCCGCCTCGGCGCTCGGCAGACCTGTGATCGGATCGTTTTCAGCGAGAGTGCGCTCGTAGGCCCGGAATCCGCTGACATCAGTATGCAAAATGACCTTCCCGCCTTTCGCCAGTGGCGCGTGTCGCATCTCCATCACACGACCATCGGGCAGGCGGTAATCGAGGAGCATCTTGTCCGCCCGGTTCAGAAATTTTGCGTGCTCGAGCTTGACTTGCTCCTCGGGTGATCTGTCACCGTAAAGACCGATGGAGGCGAAGTGGCGCAGATGCTCCAGTATGTGCGTGCCCTCTTCCATGAGATGTTCGGGTAGATGATAAAAGTCCCGATAAGCGGTATTGGCCCAGGACAGCTTATCGACGGCATCCCATATGGCGATTCCTACCTCGACTTCGTTCAGGGCATCAGAGTCAAACACAGCGACAGGTAAGGGTGTAGAGGTGAAGGCAGCGCCGAAAACGCCTATTTGCCTCTTGTTTGCTTACGTCGCTCAAGGTCCTGAGCGGCGGGCGGCAATACTTTGCTGCTTTCTGGAAGCGCATCGAGGATAGAGGCCATCACAATCCAGGAGCGAACGGACTCACGGTAGTAAGTCGGTAACGCGGCCCAGGCGCGAGCAATGGCCAACGCTTCTTCAGGGAGATCCTCTGAACGATCCCACTCCTGAACGGCATAACGCGGGCCCACACCATTGGCCAGCCACTCCGGCCTGACCCGAAGCCAATCCGCGACGGCCTCAAGTCGCTCACGCCTAGGCAAAGCCTCTCCCTCAAGGTACTTGCGGGCTGTTGTCAAACTTTTAGCGCCGGCGTTCCTTCGAAGAGGCTCGATTTCAACAGGGATCCTCGACCAGCTGCCCTCTTTTGCGGCATATCCCGCCTCCTCCATCGCCGAGATCAGGCGTTTGGAAAATTCCCGATTAGCCATTTGCTCACGGTTCTTTTTTGTCACGGTCTCGGTCCGCTCTTCGTTTTAGTGACAAGAATGTCCTCTAAAGAGGTAACTTTATCGCGGGCCTGGAGAGAGGTCAAAACCATTGATCAGGCGGCCAGTCGGTAGCGGTCGAGATTATCCTCGAACTCGTGCAAACGCTTCCAGATTGAACGCAATTCGGTGATCGTCGTCCAGTTGTGCAGAAACAACGAGAACCCGCCGTGCACTCGAGAGAAGGCATTTGATACCTGCACCATCACCCCGAGCGTCAGCACGCCCGTAAAAAGACCCGGACCCATGACCAGGTACGGGACAATCGTCATAAATTGATCGTAAGACGTTGACCACGCATCGAAGTAGCCGTAGTGAAAATACAACCGATGGTAGTTTCGTTTTATGTCAGCAAAAAAGCCCCGTAGTTTGCCCAGTTCGGCGTAGTTGACCTTATCGTCCTCACCAAGAACCAGATCCTTACGAAACGCAGCTTCTACCTTTTGATTGTTGTACTCAAGGCCCGGCAGTTTCCAGCCCACCAGCCAGGAGATAAACAATCCCCCGATCGAAATGACCAATGACCCCCAAACGAGTGAACCCTCGATATCGCGCAAAATAGGCACGTCCACTTTGTCCGAGAGCTCATACAAAACCGGAATGAAAGCAATCAGGGTCATGACCGCACGCACAATCTGCAGACCAAGCGATTCGACAATTCTCGCGAAGCGGTTGCAGTCCTCCTGAATGCGCTGCGACGCGCCCTCGATTTCATGTTCAACATCGCGCCATCGAGGGATGTAGTTAAAGGTAATGGCCTCGCGCCAGCGAAGACCATAGATTCGGGTGAACCAGCCGGTAAAAATCGCCAGCAGAATATAAGGAAAAGCGATCACCATAAATGACGGCGACCCCTCAAAACCACTACTCACGTACTCCAGAGAAATCAATTCGGCAAAGAACTGACTGATTCCATCCTGTGGGTTTTCCTTAAAGTTAGCGGCGTTTTGCAGCAGATCGTAAAAACCGCCGTACCACTCGTTAATCGCCACCGTCATTTGGACCTGAAGCCATAGAGAAAGCACCAAAAGCGCCCCTCCGCCGTAGGCCCAAAGCGCCCACTCACGCGATCGATAAAAAGCTTTGATCATGACTAATCTCCCCTAGGTTGGGCGGTGTCCTACAGCTGAAGCATGATTAACGGCGATGTTTTTATCACAGCAGCACCCATGGGGGGCATTAAAATTCATGTCATGTTTACCGACCGTCAACTTCCGCCGGGCAGCGCCGGTGTCTGAGTACGATTACATCATCATCGGCGCCGGATCCGCCGGCTGTGTGTTGGCCAGTCGGCTAAGCGAGGATCCTGCCAATCGCGTTTTGATCCTCGAGGCCGGGCCTATGGATCGCAAGCTCATGATCCATATTCCTGCAGGGGTATACCACGCCTATAAAGATCCATCGATTAACTGGAACTACTTTAGCGAGCCGGAAGGCGAGTGCGTACAGCGCGAAATTGACCTACCCCGCGGTCGGGTCATTGGCGGATCATCTTCCATCAATTCCATGGTTTACATGCGAGGGCATCCTCTCGATTATGATCGATGGGCTGACGAGTTTGATCTGCCGCAATGGCGATATGCCAACTGTCTGCCCTACTTCAAGCGTTGCGAGGGCTCAGACCGAGGTGAAGACCCTTGGCATGGAGCCCATGGCCCTCTCGGTGTTTCACAAAGCCAGCTTCAGAATCCTCTTTATGATGCGCTCTGGGAAGCAGGCCTGCAGTCCGGTCAAGGCACGTCGGAGGACCTCAATGGCTACAAGCCGGAAGGTATTGCACGACTCGACAGCACGACCCGGCACGGGCGCCGTTGCAGCGCGGCGATCGCGCACCTAAAGCCCAGTTTAAAGCGTCGCAACCTTTCGCTGATTACGGGCGCTCTCACTCACCGCATCGATACCGTGCACGGCCGGGCAACCGGCGTCACCTACAGCAAAAACGGACAACTGCGGTCCGTAGCCGCGCGCAGGGAGGTCATTGTCAGTTGTGGCGCCATCAAGTCACCGCAACTCCTGATGCTTTCAGGAATCGGTCCCGCTGAGCATTTAAAGGAGATGGGCCAGCCTGTTGTTACCCCACTCCCTGGGGTTGGGCAAAACCTGATGGATCATTTGTGCGTCGAGACCGCTTTCCATTGCAAGAAACCAGTAACGCTCCATACCCTGACGAATCCGATCAAGAAACTGGGCGTGGGTCTTGAGTGGCTTTTCAAACGATCCGGTATCGGCATCTCGAACATTTGGGAGATGGGGGGTCTGGTGTATGGGAATCAAGAAGTCGTGCACCCTAATCTTCAATATCACTTTGCTCCCGTTTTTACTGAGTGGCAAGGGCGCAACATTCGACTGCAACAGGGCTTCGTACTGCAGGCCGACCAGTTAAGGCCCAAAAGCCGGGGCGAAATACGGCTGCACTCCCTGAATCCCAGCGATCGGCCAGCGGCACACTTCAACTACCTGAGTCATCCCGACGACCTGAAAGAGTTGGTCGAAGCGATGAGAGTGAAGGACGACTTGCTGCGACAGCCGGCGTTCGACGAGTTCAGGGGAGAGCGAATAAAGCCCGCTCCTGATCTCACCTCCGACCAGGATCTGGCCCGTTGGATTCGCGCCACCACATCAACGGACTACCATCCGTGCGGTACGTGTCGGATGGGCTCAGACCCAATGGCAGTCGTGAACTTTGAAATGAAGGTCCACGGGATGGATGGCCTGCGGGTCGTTGATGCATCGGTTATGCCGGACATCGTTAGTGGCAATCTGAATGCGCCGACGCAGATGATGGCTGAGCGGGCCGCAGACTGGATCCTCGGAAAATCACAACTACCTCCCCAAAACGCGCCTTTCCACTTCCTTACACCCGCCTGAAATAGACCATGCAACCCTCTTTAGGCAGGAGGCACTGGCGTCTTTGAACGCCCATCAACCCAAACTACAAGACCACCCGCGACAATCAAACCGATACCCGTTAAGGCGAGCAGGTTCGGAAACTCATTAAAAAATAAAAGTCCCCACAGCAGCACAAAAGGTAAAACGGCGTACTCAAATGGTGACAGAAACGACGCCTCTGCGTTTCGATATGCGTAAGAAATGGAGAGGGCAATCACCGATGAGATCACGCCTAAACCCACAAAATAGATGGCGTCTCCCTCCACCGGCCACCGCCACGCCCGAAAAAGAAATTCAAGGCCCGCATCAGACTGGCCCGCCCACTGACCCTTGCCCAACGTAAGACCGATCAGACCGCTGACCAGAATAAACGAGACCTGTGCCATGACCGCGAGCATGGGCGCGGACTCGGTTTCGCGCAAATAACGCGTGGCGGTGTTGAAGCCCGCGTAACAAAAAGCAGCGCCCAACGGCCAGAGGTAAGCCCATTGAAGATCTCCGGTAAAGGGCTGCACGACGCAGACCATTCCCACCAGACCCACCAGTACGGCAATCCAGCGAACCGAGCCAAAACGCTCGCCCAGAAAAGACCACGAAAAGAAAGTCACAAAAACCGGTGACAAAAAGACGATCGCGGACGCCTCCGCCAAAGGCAAACTGGCAAGCCCCGTGTAAAAGGCCATGTTGGCGATGACCAGCAATAAGCCGCGAACCAGGTGAGCTATCGGACGGCGCGTTCGCGCCGCACTCAAGCCATAGCGCAAAAGAAACGGGAGCAGTATGCTCAAGCTAATCACGGCTCGGATAAAAACAATCTGATGTAAGGCGTAGTCGCCGCTCAGCATCTTGATTAGCGCGTCCATAAACGAGATGGCAAACACACCCAAAAGAAGCACGCCGACTGCCTTAAGGTTCATCGAGCAGCATCCTCGCTCAAAAAGCGGTGCGCGGATAACTGATACGCGCTACTGGTGATATTCAAAACGCGAAGGGTCATAAAATAAAGTCACCGTGACGCTGACAGCAGACATCAAAATAAAACATTGGCAATCGCGAAGAATACCCTGAACACCCTTTATAGGCCCGCTCGTTGCGGTCGTTAATCAGAACATAAAGATGAATATTCTTTTTATCATGTGTGACCAGCTGCGTGCCGACTATCTTTCCTGCTACGGGCATCCCTTTCTGAAGACGCCCCATATTGATGAGCTTGCAAAAGGGGGTGTTCGATTTGAACGGGCCTATTGCCAGGACCCCCTCTGCGGCCCCTCTAGAGCCAGCTTCTATACCGGTCGATATGTATCGTCACATGGTGTCATGGCCAACGCCGATCCCCTCAAGGCTGGCGAATGGACTCTGGGAGACTACCTGCGCGAAATAGGCATACAGGCGGTGGTGGTGGGCAAATCGGAGGGTCGCTTTAATGCCCGGGCCGCCGCACGAATGAACCTGAACGAATCATCCGAGCAGGCATTCACTTTGAAAAATAACGGCTTTGTGCCGTATGAGTTATTTGCCGGACTCTATCCTGATCCAATTCTCCCTGAGGATCTCGGATACAGCGATTACCTTCGGCAGCATGGCTTTGGTGGTGAGAATCCCTGGGAAACCTGGGCCAACAGCGCGCTTGACGATCAGGGTCGTGTGGTTTCCGGCTGGCAGATGCGAAACGCGCGCTTTGCCGCTCGGGTGCCCGAGCAGCACTCCGAGACTGCTTTTATTACCAATCGGGCGATCGAGTTCATAAACAGCAGAGGCCCGACAGAACGCTGGTGCATGCACTTAAGCTACATCAAGCCCCACTGGCCCTATCTGGCCCCGGCCCCCTACCATGAGATCTATAACGCCCATCATGTGATCGATCCGATCCGTGATCCATCCGAACGCATTAACCCTCATCCTGTTTTCAACGCCTTCATGGCGCAGGACTACAGTGAAAATTTCTCTCGAGATGAAGTCAGACAGACCATCATTCCGATTTATATGGGGCTTATCGCCCAACTGGATCATCACATCGGGCGCGTCATCCATGCGCTGGAAGCGCGCAACCTTCGGCAGAATACGCTGATCGTGTTCACCAGCGACCATGGAGACTACCTGGGTGATCATTGGCTGGGCGAGAAAGATCTTTATCATGAGAGCGCGATTCGTATTCCACTGATTGTTAATGATCCTTCTTCTTCGGCTGATGTTTCCCGCGGCACCGCAAGCGACGCCTTCGTCGAATCGGTGGACCTGGTGCCCACGCTGGTGGAAAGCGCCGGCGGTGAGCCCTCTCAGGAAAGGCTGGAGGGTCGATCACTGCTTCCTCTGATCCGCCAATCCCGAGACGACACCGGCTGGCGCGATTACATTGTGAGTGAGATCGACTACGGGGATCGAGGCCCCCGATCACTACTTGACGTTCATCCCTACCAATGCCACGCGTGGGTGATACGCACCGACCATTGGAAATATGTGCTTCATGAACCATTCAAGCCTCAACTGTTTAATCTTAAAGACGATCCTGGCGAATTTGTCGATCTGGGCGACGACCCGGCGTACGAAAAAGAGCGGGCCCAACTGCATGAGCGTTTATTCGCCTGGCAACGCCGTCTGAAGACGCGAACGGAAGTGCCCACCAA
>JAYNKS010000079.1:0-6854 GCA_038111345.1 Gammaproteobacteria bacterium
CAAGTGCGGTCACGCCACCAATCTGCATGCCGGTAAGCGCCTGGGTTTCTTCTGCAGAAGCGAAGGATGATTTTTTCACGCCCATTTTTTTGCGCACGCATTTGTTGACATCAAGCTTGGTGGTGGCAAGCAGCACGCAGGCCGCGTACTGGCGCGGATCGGATTTGCCAGCTGCGATGATGACGTTGGCTGAGTTTTCAGGCGGGATGTTGTAGTGCGCGCAAAAGACTGCGGTATCGGCAAGCTCAGGATCACAGTCCATGATCTCGTGCTCCATGCCGAGTGTTTCAAGCGCTGCCAGCACATTTTTGGCCGAGGCCTTAGTTGAGTCGTTCGAAGGTCTGTCCACTAGACGTAGGCAAAACTTTGTTGCTGACAAGAATCTTGATCATACCCTGAGATCGGCGCCTGGACAGAAGGCGGTCCAGTAGAATCGGGTCGTTCACGTGAGAGGATGACATGTATTTTGATCTGAGACTCTGGGGCTTCACCCGGGGCGTACGGCTTCGTATTGTTGGCGCGGTGACCCTAGGGGTGCTGGCGGTGCTCTTCGGGATCGCGCGCCTTGCGCTTTTAGGCTGGCTGATTGCCGAGGTGTTCGCCGGTACCGCGTTATCAGATCTTCTTGGCCCGATCGCGGGCGTCGCGCTGGTGATGATCGCGCGAGGGGTTCTCGAATACACGCGCACGATGGTGGCGCACAACACAGCCGCGATCGTGCAGCTGCATCTTCGAACCGTGATCTTTGATCAGGTGACGCGCCTAGGGCCGGCGCATTTCGGCCTGGAGCGCACGGGCGATGCGATTGTGGCGATGATTGAGGGTGTTGAACAGCTGGAGATTTATTTCGGCCAGTACCTCCCGCAGCTGATGGTCGCGATCCTGACGCCATTTTTGATTTTTGCAGTCGTGGCGTTTCTGGATGTTCCGATTGCGCTCGTGATGCTCGGGGCAGCACTTTTTACGCTGATTGCGCCGCAGGTGTTTCATCGCTGGGACGGCAAGCGCAGCCTGGAAAGAGGCCGCGACTACAAAGCATTCGCAGCGGAGTTTCTGGACTCCGTGCAGGGCCTTGCCACTCTCAAGGCCTTTGGCCAGAGCACCAGCCGGGCCGAGAGTTTAAAGCGCAAAGCCCATGCGCTCTTTCAGTCGACGATGTGGGTGTTGGCCACCAACTCACTGGTTCGTGGGATCACGGATATCGGAATCACGCTGGGCGCTGCCGGCACGCTAGCCTTTGGGGCGTATCGGGTCGTGGAGGGTCAGACCAGCCTTGCTGTCCTGTTGATCGTGTTGATGCTTGGTGTGGAGGTGTACCGCCCGCTTCGCGAAATGCGCGGGATGATGCATACCGGCATGATGTCGTTAAGCGCTGCGCAGACGATCTTTCAGCTGATGGATGCCGCACCCAAGGTCGAAGAGCCCGCAACGCCTCCCGTGCTCGATGCCATTGAGCCGAACGTCACCTTTGAGAAGGTGAGCTTTGCCTATCCCGGCGGGCGTCGGCAGACCCACGAGAGCCTGAGTTTCGAGATCAGGGCCGGGGAGCGCGTGGGCTTTGTGGGGCCAAGCGGCGCTGGAAAATCCTCCATCGTCCGTCTGCTGCTCCGTTTTTACGATCCGGACAAGGGCGTCATTCGTATCGGGGGGCATGATCTAAAGCACCTCGCGCAAAAAGATATCCGCTCGCAGATCGCGGTGGTTAATCAGGACACGTATCTTTTCCACGGCACCGTGGCCGATAACCTTCGTGTCGGTAAGCCTCATGCCACAGCAGCTGAGCTCGAGGCCGCTTGTCGGGCCGCCAATGCGCACGAGTTTGTGTCGCTGTTGCCGCAGGGGTATGACACCGTCATTGGCGAGCGCGGTATCAGGCTCTCGGGCGGTCAGCGTCAGCGCGTGGCCATTGCACGGGCCATTTTGCGTGATGCTCCGATTCTCATTCTGGATGAGGCGCTTTCAGCTGTCGATGCAGAGAACGAGTCGATCATTCAGGAGGCGCTTGATCGATTGATGCGCGGGCGCACGACGCTGATCTTTGCGCATCGTCTGTCGAGCGTTATCGATGCTGATCGCATTCTGGTGCTGGACGACGGTGCGATCGCCGAAGAGGGCGCCCACAGTGAGCTGATGGCCCGCGGCGGCGTTTATCATCGGTTGATGTCGGCGCAGGCGCAGGAGAGCGCAGCAGCGGATATCGATCTCAGTCCCATCCAAAAGGAATCGCCTGAGCCCGCGTCGGGCTTTAGCGAGGCCTCGCAGTTTGTGCCAACAGATGCGATCGTTAAGGCAGATGGCCTTGGCTGGTTTGCCGCTGCGCGGGAGCTGATGAAGTACATCGTTCCTTATAAGGGCCGGCTTGCGATGACCTTTGGGTTCGGCGTTACCCGCGTTATTGCCTACATAGGCGTTGGCGTGGTGAGCGCGCTTGCCGTCAGGGCGGTCAAAACCGGCGAACCCTTTTTGGATCTTTTGATTTTTCTCGCGATTCTTGCGCCGGTTGCCGGTGTCTTTCACTGGCTTGAGTCCTGGATTGCGCACGACATGGCCTTTCGGCTTTTGGCCGAGATGCGCATCGCACTCTTTGAAAAGCTCAACAAGCTGGCGCCAGCGTACATGGTGCGCCGCCGCACCGGCGATATGGTGGGTATGGCGACGTACGATGTTGAGCTGGTGGAGTACTTCTTCGCGCACACCGTGGCGCCGGCGTTTGTGGCGGTGCTGATTCCGGCGGTGGTCATCAGCGTGCTTTTCTACTTTGGCGGCCTGATGGCTCTCGTGCTATTGCCGTTTCTGGCAATCGTCGCGCTGAGCCCTTTTATGCTGAGAAATCGCGTCGATGAGATGGGCTCTCGTGCTCGCGAAGCGTTGGGTGAATTAAACGCTCATGCCGTGGACAGCGTGCAGGGCCTTGCTGAGGTTATCGCGTTTAATTATGTGGATGATCGGCGCGAAGAACTGGCCGCTCGCACTCGCGAGCATCACCGGATTCGCCTGCCGTTTTTCTCGGACCTCACATTGCAAAAAGAGCTGCTGGACGTAGTGACCGGTCTTGGCGGTCTGGCAGTGGTTGTATCGGGCGCTGTGCTCGTGACCGCCGGTGCGCTTGAGGGAACCTTGCTGCCGCTACTGACATTGCTTGCTATGGCAGCGTTCTTGCCGATCTCGGAGATCAGCCAGGTGAGCCGGCAACTCGCAGACACGCTGGGTTCTACCCGGAGACTGTACGCCGTCGATCAGGAGCCGGTACCGGTTGAAGACGGTCCGGGGGTTGCGGTTACCCCGCGTACCGGGGGCGTGCCCATCACATTGGATCATGTGGATTTCAAATACGAAGCCGGCACGCGTCTGGCGCTCGACGCCGCCGACTTTGAAGCCGACGCCGGCAAAACGATTGCGCTGGTGGGGCCCTCTGGAGCGGGAAAGACCACCGTCGCCCATCTCTTGATGCGGTTTTGGGATCCGGATCAGGGCTCGATATCGCTGGGCGGGCACGATCTTCGTGATTACAAACTGGATGAACTTCGGGGTCAGATTGCCCTGGTGGCACAGGACACGTTTTTGTTTAACGATACGCTGCGCGCCAATATTCTGATCGCGAAACCGGATGCCAGTGATGAGGAGCTGAAGATCACCCTTGATCGGGCATCGTTAAGCGAACTGGTGGCCGGCCTGCCTGAGGGACTTGAAACCATGGTGGGTGAGCGCGGCATGAGGCTATCAGGCGGTCAGCGCCAGCGCGTCGCTATCGCTCGCGCGTTCTTGAAGGATGCGCCGGTGTTGATTCTGGATGAGGCTACCTCGCACCTCGATGCGGTGAATGAACAGGCCGTGCGCGAAGCGCTTGAGGAATTAATGACGGACCGCACCACGCTGGTGATTGCGCACCGGCTTTCTACGGTGCGAGGTGCCGATAAGATCGTGGCTCTCGATAGAGGCCGTGTCATGGAGATCGGCTCACACGACGAGTTGCTTGCGCACGGTGGTTTGTATGCCCAGCTCGTAGCCCACCAGATTGCCGGGGCCGCGGGCCGAAACGTCGCTTAGTTGTCGGCCGATGGGGTAGAGAAAAAGCCCTCGATATGATCGGCAAAGCCGGTCCCGGCCTCGGCGTAAATATTGAAAACGGCGTCTGCCCCCGCGTGTAGCAGCACCTCGTTTTCATCGGGATAACGCGCGGTGGCGGCGATTCGGCCCGGAAACTCAATGGCCCGCAGTTGCTCAAGCGCGCTGAGGCTTGCATCGAGGTTCGGTAGCGCGAGCATCACCATCTGAAACTGATGGCGGCCGCGCAGCTGTTCCCAGAAGTCCGCATCAGAAGGTGTTGCGCGAAGCACCTTGCGACCTTGCGCTTCGTGATACTTGACCTGCTCGGCATCAAAGTCGATACCGATCACGGTATCGCCGTAGCGCTCTCTCATGCGTTCGTAAGCCCCGGCACCCACGCGGCCCATGCCGAAGATTGCAATGGTGGCCTTTTGGGTATCGATAGGTTCGTCCTCGGTAAGTCGTTTGGGACTTTGAAAGCGCAACCAGAATTCGCGAAAGCGCCGATACAGACTTTCGTCGCGACGGGTGAGCGGGGCAGCAACCACAAAAGAGAGCGATAGCGCCAGCGAGATCACCACAAGCCACTGGGGATCCAGCCAGCCCTGGGTTACGCCGATGGCGGCCACAATCAGGCCAAACTCGCTGTAGTTATTGAGGCTTAACGACGCCAGTAGGGAGCTTCGCGCACGCAGACGAAAGCGCGTCATCAGGGTAAAAAAGAGTGCGGTTTTGACGAAGGCAAACGGCACGACGGCTAGCGCGATGAGGATCGTAACCCAGGTCAGTTCACCGCCCATGCCAACAGAGAGGAAAAAGCCGACCAGAAACAGATCCTTAAAGCCCAGCAGGGTTTTGCCGAGTTCGGAGGCTTTGGGGTGATGGGCGATAAGAAGACCCATGATGAGCGCGCCGACACCGCCTTTGATCCCGGTGAGTTCAAAGATCTCGGCGCTCGCCAACGCCAGCGTCATGCCAAAAAGCACCAGCAGTTCGTTGTGCCCGCTTTTCTCAAGGAGCCTGAAGAACACCGGCCGCAGCGGAATGAGCGCAAAAAGCGCAAGCGCCCAAAGAGAAGGCATCTTTCCGGCCGACGCGGCCAGAAAGATGACGGCCGCGACATCCTGCATCACCAGAATGGCGATCGCGACTTTGCCGAACTGCGATTTGATCTCGGCTTTATCCTCCAGCACTTTGACCACAAACACCGTACTCGAAAAACTGAACGCGAATGCCAGAATGGCCGCGTGCGCCAGCGTCATGTTGGCAAAAAGCGGTGTGCCGATTGCCGCCAGAAGCAGGATTGATGATCCAAATATCAGAACAACAAGAAGAATGTGCAGCGAGGTCACTGCCCACACATGCGGTTTAACCAGCGTCCGGATCTCTAGCTTTAGCCCTACGGTAAAGAGCAGCAGCGTAATGCCAATGTCGGAGATCTTTTGCAGGGCCTCACCACCGCTGACGCCAAGCGCGTTGAGCGCAAACCCGGTAGCGAGAAAACCCACGAGTGGCGGTAGCCCAACAACCCTTGCGCTAAGCCCGAGCGCGAAGGCAAGACCCACCCAGGTGGTGTCGGTCAGCAGCGGCTGAAGGGTTTGCCAGTCCATAAACGGTTAGCCACTCTGGGGGCTTTTATCGTGATCATCGAAGCGAATTTTAATTCACAGCCTCGTGGAGACGATCGCGTCACCACGGAGCGCTATCATCCGCAACTTGCAAGACCTTGCGACGCGACGTCGCTTGAACCGCCTGATGATCCCACCGTCCGAATCTAATCTGGTCCTTTGGCTGGTGCGCGATACCTGCCGTATCGAAGATAACCCGGCGTTTGACCGGGCGGTAAGCGAGGCGAAGCGAAAGCAGGCGAGCGTTGTAGCGCTGGCCTGCCTCGAGCCGCGCCGCTGGCAACAGGCCCAGTTTGGTCTGGCGCGATCTGGTCCTGAGTGGCGGCGTTTTCGGGCCGAATCGCTCATGGCATTAAGAGCCTCGCTTGAGGGAACGGGCGGTGGACTTTGGATAGTCGCGGGTAATCCCGCCGAGACCATTGCCCGACTGCTGGAAACCGTAAATGTGGTGTCGGTGGTGACCGATCTGCCGCTCGCACCGGATGAAGAGGGCGAAAACGCTGACATCCAGGCCCTAGGCGTACAAATTCTTGCTGTGCCGACCGACGAGCTCTTTGACGCCGCGCAGATCATCACGGCGCTTGATCAACTGCCCTCGAGCTTCACGAAGTTTCGAAAGACTATCGAAGACAAGCATCGCGCCGAACCACTGCTACCGATCGGCGCACCTACCCCGGGTGCATCACCTGAGCAGCCCTGGCCCGATCCCAAAGAACTGGCGGATGCGCTGGCCCATCCTATGGGAAACAGGACCGAAGTCGAAGCGCGGGGCGGCGAAGCCGCCGCGAAGCGTCTCTGGCAGGACTATCTCGACAGCGGCGCGCTGTCTTCCTACAAAAAAACCCGTAACGCGTTCTCGGGCCGTACCCACTCCAGTCATCTGTCGGCATGGCTGGCTCACGGCTGTATATCGGTACGCGAGGTTTGGCACGATGTTCTTATCTACGAACAAAGCCGTGGCGCCAACGAGTCCACCTATTGGCTGCGTTTCGAATTGCTGTGGCGGGAATTCTTCCGGTGGTACGCCCGAAAATCGGGCTCGAGCCTTTTCAAGCGCGAAGGTCCGAGCCGCCGGGTGCTTGAGGTGACCGATGACCGTGAGCGCTTTGATCGCTGGTGTCAGGGCAACACGGGCGCGGATATCGTCGATGCGCCGATGCGAGAGCTCCATTTCACCGG
>JAYNKS010000079.1:6864-7712 GCA_038111345.1 Gammaproteobacteria bacterium
CGGCTGGATGAGCAACCGGGCGCGCCAGCTTGTTGCGAGTCATCTGATTTACGAGTCGAGGTTGGACTGGCGCCTGGGTGCGGCCTGGTTTGAGCACCGGCTCGTGGATTTTGATGTGGCCAGCAACTGGGGAAACTGGGCGTACATCGCCGGCGTGGGGCCGGATCCGCGTGGCGGGCGGATTTTCAACCTTGAGCTACAGGCCGAGCGGTACGACCCGGACGGCCGTTATCGACGGCATTGGTTATGAGCGGCGGAGTCCTGATGGTAGTTTTTCGGCAGCCATCGGGAGGCTCAGTCGGAGATCTCGGTTTTTCTCAAAGCCCGAAAAACCTGCTAACGGACGCCAATTAGACTGAATTTGGCCATTTTTCATTAAGAATTGCGTAATACAATAAAAAACTAATGGTTTTTCATAGGCGTTTTCGGTCGCTGGGCTAAGATGTGAATGGACCAATGAAGATTAACGAGCAAATGCGGGATCGCGAGGGCGGGTTTACGCTGTTGATCAGCTTGTTAGTCCTTCTGGCCCTGTCCATCATCGCTTTCACCGCCGCGAAAACCTCATTTTTTCAAGAGAAGATGGCCGGTGCCGAGGTAGGTCTGCATCGCAATTTTGAGACGGCGGAGGAGCTGGTCCGCAACCGCGAGTCGGAAATCGCCGCGATGACCGAGGCGAACTTCAGGGCGCTGCTTGAGGACATCAGCGAGGTTTCGCCAGAGGACATCGTCAACCTCACCTGCGGGATCATAAAAGTTGATTCGGCCGATCTGGTCGGCGGTGAGGCCGGAGGGGTTCGGATTGAGACGACTTTTTATGTGCCGCCGCCCGCCATCAATTGGGGGTG
>JAYNKS010000080.1:0-7688 GCA_038111345.1 Gammaproteobacteria bacterium
CCCGCACCCTCAACAGTCTGAAAAAGAAAGGCATCATTGATGCCTCGCGGCAGGCCATTACTATTGTCGATCTGGACGCGCTCGCAACCATCATTCGCGACAGCGACGAGTGATCTCGTCTGAGAACGATCCGCCTTTCACGAGAGGTTGTTGGGTCAGTGGTAGACTGCCGTCGTTGATTTCGCGGTATGCGCCGCAGGCCGTCCTGAAAACAACCTTTCTGACAGATCACGCTCCGCGACCTATCGGTGGCGTGACATCGACGGTCCGAACCTTTAGTTGAATCAAATGGCAGCATCCTCCCCCCGCCGTCAGTTTCTAACGTCGCTCGCGCTGGTGGCAGCCGGCACCGGGCTCAGCGCGCTTGCCATGCGCGGCGTGCGGCTGCCGTTCATGCCCGAACCCCGCCACGTGTCGCACCAGGCAATACATCGCTCTGAGACATTCGCTGTGGCCGCCGATGGCGCTTTTTTTGTGAGAGACGATGAGACCTCGCTTCTCTGGCGGGCGTTCGCGCCTGAACCTCGCCTGCAGGTTACGGGGCGCTTTGACCTTCACCTCGATAACGTTCACCCCGACGCTATCCTGACGCCGTCTGCGGGCGTTGTGAATCTTAAAGAGAGCGTTGACGGTCTCAATCGACGAGTGACGGGCGAAATAAAAGATGCCCCGCACGGGGCCCTGCATTGGCGCGTGCCCTTTGCGGACGAATTTACCTTTGCGGCGATTGGCGACACCGGGGGCGACCGCGAACTTGCCTGGACCCTGGAGCGCGCTCAGGCGCTGGGCGCAAAATTTCTTCTTCTGATCGGCGATATTTACTACCAGCCGGGTGACGATCAAAATGCGCTCAAGCATCTTTCTTCGAGCCCGCTGCCCGTCTACGCCGCGATCGGTAATCATGATGTCGTGCGAACCTGGGACCGGCGACTGCTACACTGGTTTGAGGAAAGTGTCGGTCCACGCAACTCGATCTTCCGCCTGGGCGGTATACAGTTCGTTAACCTCGATACAGCCACCGACACCATTCCCTGGTCAGCCGGCCAACGGGGTGTGCTGCTAGGCCAAATGCCTCACCTCGCCCAAAATCCGGGCATTCGTGACTACGTCGTGTTCTCTCATCGACCGATCACCGATTTGCGTCCACCTGAGAAACAGCCGACCGATCACAGCATTGAAAATTTTGGTGAAGGAGAATGGTTGCGATCGGAACTGCTCAATCGAGGCGTGCGAAATATCCTGAATGGGCATATCCACGCTTCCATTGAGCGGGATGATCAAGGCCTACATACCTTTATTGCGGGCGAGGGGATGGCTCATCTGGACATCGTCAGAAGCCGAGGAGAGGCTGCCTGGTTTGATGGTCCTGAGCAACGGCAGGCCAAGATACTTATGGCCGACGTCCAGCCGCAGGAACCCGTTCGTTATCGCTGGGAGAATCTTCTGATGCCCCTAGAGGCGCACTGCAGCGCGCGGCTGCGCAACGACATGGCGCGCGAACAGGGCCACTTCGACGCCTTACTGAACCACCTCGAGAGTCTGTGCGGCCCAACGGCGTAGCGACGCGTTAGCGGCGCTTCGGCTACCGCGATCAAAAAGCGAGTGCTAGACTCTCGGCCCATTTCATAGGCACGGAGCGGCGGCATAACGTCCTCAACTGCGCCTGTTTATCTCACCGGTTCGAAGCTCATGTTTGAAAAAATAGACGCCGATCACGTTCACGCCTCTCGACGGTCAACGGTTTACGCGAGGCAGATGGTCAGCACGTCGCAACCGCTCGCCGCTCAAGCCGGCCTGGAGATGCTGCGCGCCGGGGGCAACGCCGTGGATGCGGCCATCGCCACCGCCGTATGCCTGACCGTGGTTGAGCCTACGATGAACGCCATTGGAGGCGATGCCTTTGCCATCGTGGCTGATGACTCTGGCCTGCACGGCTTCAATGGTTGCGGGCGCTCTCCTGCCGGATGGTCACCGGAGTACTTTGCCGGCCGTGAGGCTATGCCTGAGAACGGTTGGGATACAGTAACCGTGCCGGGGGCGGTCGATACCTGGGTGCGACTGTCCGAGCGGTTTGGCGTATTGCCGTTTGAGCAACTCTTTGAGCAAGCCATCGCTTATGCTCGTGAGGGCTATCTTGTATCACCTGTACTTGCTCAAGACTGGGAACGCTCGTTTAGGCCATTTGCCGATCGAGACGGCTTTGCTGAAACCTTCACCATCAACGGCCGGGCGCCGAAATTGGGCGAGCGATTCTCCTGCCCGGGAATGGCCAATACCCTGTCCGAGATCGCTCAGAGCAAGGGAGAGAGTTTTTATCGAGGCGCCCTAGCGGAAAAAATCGCCGCCGACAGCGCTCGCCATGGTGGCGCCATGACCGTCGACGATCTCAGCGCCCATAAAGGATTCTGGACAGAATGTATCCGTAAAGATTACGCCGACCTCACCGTTCATCAGATTCCGCCAAGCGGACAGGGTATTGTGACGCTGATCGCTGCCGGCATTCTTCAGCATCTGGACATTGATCGATACCCGATGCTCTCGGGCGACAGCATTCATTTACAGATCGAGGCAATCAAAGCCGGCTTCTTCCTCGCGCATCGGCATGTATCTGACCCTGACACGATGCGGGTGACGGTCGATGAACTACTCGACGCTGCCTTTTTGGAGGCCTGCGCTCGCGACATCCATCTGGACACGGCTCGCACCCCGGACATCACACTTCCACGCGATCGCGGTACCGTGTATCTGGCTTCGGCCGATGCCAACGGCATGATGGTATCGATGATTCAATCCCACTACGACAACTTTGGCTCAGGCATGGTCGTCCCGGGGACCGGCATATCGATGCAGAACCGTGGAGCGGGATTTGTGCTCGAACCCGGTCATCCCAATCAAGTGGGGCCGAGTAAGCAGCCCTTCCATACCATTATCCCGGCATTTGCGACCCGCCAGGGGGCTCCCTTAATGGCCTTTGGCGTGATGGGCGCCCATCACCAACCCCAAGGACAGATTCAGGTGTTGAATGCGATCGTCCATCACGGTTGCTCTGCGCAACAGGCTCTTGATGTCCCGCGCTGGCATGTTCATGAGGACTTCTCAGTGACCGTCGAGAGCGGCCTTGCTCATCTGGAGGACGATCTGGTCAAACGCGGTCACCGCATGCAGCCTCATGAAAAAGCCGGTCTTTTTGGCGGCGGGCAAGTGATCATGAGGAGCGGCGACGGGTATGCCGGCGGCTCCGACCCAAGAAAAGATGGTCAAACCGTAGGGTTTTAGGCGCTTGGGCACGAGAACCTATGAGGAGCGCCGGGCGCGCCTCGTCAGGATGGTCCAGGATCGGACGGGTCGGGACATCCGGCTTGAAAAGGAAACCTCCAATCTGTTTCGCGAGCGCACACGTCAGCGCTCCGGCATCGACGTAACCGCTTTTCAACACGTCCTCAGCGTTGAGCCCCAAAGCCGGGTGATCGATACCGAGGGAATGGTCACCTATGAGAAACTGGCCGACGCGACACTCCTTCATGGGCTAATGCCTGCCGTCGTGCCGCAGCTGAAATCCATCACCATTGGTGGTGCGGTAGGCGGTATCGGCATTGAATCAAGCTCCTTTCGATACGGCCTGCCGCATGAAACCGTTCTTGAGATGGAGGTGCTGCTCGGTTCCGGTGACGTGATTCTGTGCACGCCCAATAACGAGCATCGCGACCTTTTTTACGGGCTCGCCAATTCGTATGGAACCCTTGGCTACATCCTGAGGCTAAAAATTAAGGGCATTCCCGTAAAGCCTTTTGTTCGCTTGACGCATATCAAGTGTCATGGCGCACAGGACTTCTTCGCTCGACTGGCGGATGCCTGTGAAGGATCATCGGACTTTGTTGACGGTGTGGTGTTCTCACCCTCTGAACATGTTCTCGTTCTCGGCGAATTCTGCGATGAAGCACCCTACACCAGCGATTACACGTATCTCGATATCTTCTACCAATCGATCCGCAACCGCAGCGAAGACTATCTGACGGTGCGGGACTACCTCTGGCGCTGGGATACCGATTGGTTCTGGTGCTCCAAGAATCTTCATGTCCAAAATGGCTTCATGCGCCGCCTGCTGGGGCCCGGTCGGCTGAACTCCATTTCGTACCAGAAGGTTATGCGATGGAATACCCGGGTCGGACTGACTCGCGCGATCAATCGACTGACCGGGATCCACCGGGAGTCGGTCATTCAGGATGTCGATATTCCGATCGAGCACGCGCCGGCGTTTCTGGCTTTTTTTGAGCGAACGATTGGGATTCGTCCGGTTTGGATCTGTCCTGCGCACCATGCGCCCAATGGCGGTGACTATCCGCTGTTTCCCATGCGGGCCGACACGCTATACGTCAATTTTGGTTTCTGGGATGGCGTCAAAACCCGCCAGGAGCACCCCAAAGGACACTTCAACCGCCTCATCGAAAAGGAAGTGGCCCGGCTCGGCGGTATCAAGTCGCTTTATTCCGATAGCTTCTACGAGCGTGACGAATTTGAAGGCATCTACGGAGGTGAAGCCTACAAGAATCTCAAACGCCGATACGATCCGGAAGATCAACTAAAAGATCTCTATGAAAAGTGCGTACTGCGCCAGTGAGCATCGCCTCGCCTTGAAAAACCGTAATCGTGCTCCCATATTCGCCTCTCGATTCCTATAAGACCTCACCTCTTCTGTGTCGTACGCCCTAAAAACAACCGGTCTCGCCAAGACGTATCACAACGGCGTCAACGCGCTTAAAGGACTCGACCTCTCCGTCCAAGAAGGCGATTTTTACGCGCTGTTAGGACCGAACGGAGCGGGCAAGTCGACCGTGATTGGCATTCTGAGTTCACTGGTGTTGAAGTCCTCAGGGCGGGTCGAGGTGTTTGGGGTGGATATCGACAACGATTTTCCCAAAGCCAAATCGTTTCTGGGCGTCGTGCCACAGGAATTCAATTTCAATATTTTCGAGACGCCCCTTCAGATCATTCGTAATCAGGCGGGCTACTACGGCATTGATCGACGAACCGCGTCGGAGCGGACGGAGAAGTATCTTCGACTGCTTCAGATCTGGGATAAACGCAATGATCGCGCGGGCCACCTCTCGGGCGGGATGAAACGACGATTGATGATCGCCCGGGCGCTTGTCCACGAGCCGCGCCTTCTCATCTTAGACGAACCCACCGCCGGCGTGGATATCGAAATCCGTCGCTCTATGTGGGAGTTTCTGCGTAACATTAATAGCGCCGGCACCACCATTATTCTGACCACCCACTATCTGGAAGAGGCGGAGAATCTCTGTCGCCATATCGGCATCATTAACCACGGCGAATTGGTCGAAAACACATCGATGCGCGCGCTGCTTCGGCAACTCAATCTCGAAACCTACGTCCTGGACATCGAAAACACCCTCGATACCCTCCCCACCGAGTGGGCCGACTTTGCCCGGCTTGTGGATGCCTCGACACTTGAAGTGGATGTCCGAAGCGGTCAGCATCTGAACGATATTTACGATGCCCTGTCCAAGGCATCGATTCGGGTGCGCAGCATGCGCAACAAGGCCAATCGTCTTGAACAACTTTTTGTCGGCATGGTAGGCAAAGCGCCCGGTGACAAACCATGAACCCATTTGCAATGCTGATTGCGTTCACAACCATACTGATCAAGGAGGTCACCCGGTTTACCCGCATCTGGCAGCAGACGCTAGTGCCGCCGGCCATCTCCACCCTGCTCTATTTCGTTATCTTCGGCAGTCTGATCGGGGATCGGATTGGCCAGATGGACGGCTTTGACTACATGGATTTTCTGGTTCCAGGACTTATCCTAATGTCCGTCATAAACGCGAGCTACCAGAACGTCGTGAGCTCCTTCTTCGGCGCTAAATGGGGCAAATCGATTGAGGAGCTTCTTGTCTCGCCAACGCCCAATCTGATCATTTTGCTCGCCTACATCTCTGGCGGGGTAACACGGGGCATTCTGGTGGGTCTGATAGTGACGGGTATCTCCCTGGTCTTTACCGACCTCAATGTATTCAGTTTGTGGGTTCTCGGGAGCGTAGTGATTCTCACCGCGGTGCTCTTTTCACTCGGTGGCTTTGTTAACGCTATTTTTGCCAAGACCTTTGACGATGTCGCGATCGTGCCGACCTTTGTCCTATTGCCGCTGACCTACCTTGGGGGCGTGTTCTACTCGATTCACCTACTGAGCGATTTCTGGCAGAACGTCTCAAAAGCAAATCCCATTCTTTATATGGTCAACACATTTCGCTACGGCTTTCTCGGCATCAGCGATGTCAGCATCGGTTTTTCATATCTGATGATTTGCGGTTTTATCGCCGTTTTCTTTGTCATCAGCCTTTACCTTCTGTCCCACAGCCGGGGCTTGCGCGCCTGACTGGTCGCGTCATTTGCCGTGCACGTTGACGAACAGTTCATTCTCTACACCCGCGACTGGTGCGGCTATTGCGTAATGGTCAAGCAGGCCGCCGCGCGGCTGGGCATTGATCTCGAAGAACGCAACATCTGGGAAAACCCGCAGTGGGAGGCAGAACTGCTTGCGGCTCGGGCTCGGGCCACCGTGCCCGTTTTGCGGCGAGTTATCCCGGAGCGTCCTGACGAATGGATGGGCGAGTCGCGCGAGATCATCCGCTTTTTAGCAGACCGCGCGTCGAACCCGAGTGACGCGTCGGTACCCTCGTAGCCCCGTCGCCGAAAACTATCGCCCTGTCCGGGTGGCATTCCCAAGCGCTCAGTCTGCCAAGCCGGTAGCCTATAATCGGGAGGCTACGCAACACAAGTCTAATAATTACCCGCTATCGTGACGTTTTTTAAAAGTAATAATCTACGCGCTTGGCCACGTTTGCTGCTGTTGGTTCTCTTCGCAACGACATCCCCTTCAACCCTCGCACAGAACACCGATACGCCCCGTCCCGATCAAATCGAACTGAAAAGCGGATCGGTCCTCTTTGGTGAAATCAAAGGGGCGAGCGGCGGAAAGCTCTCTTTTGCGTCACAGAATGTCGGTCTTATCACGGCTTCTTTTGAAGATATCTCTCATCTTCGTTCGGATAACCCAACGGTTATTAAATTCCTGGACGGGCGCGTGATCCGTGTCAACAAACTGGACCTGACACAAACGCCTTTTGACGTCATCACCGAGTCTGGCGTTCAGCAATACTCTCTGACCGAAATTGACGTCATAAACCCAGAGGATTGGTTGTTGGGTCGAGGCATCCACAAAACGGGCAAACTGGCTTTGGCGTACGCGATAGAAACCGGCAATACCGAAAGCTCAGAACTTGACGTTGATCTCAAGGCATCATGGGCAAACCTGTCGACCCGCTGGAAGTTTCAAGCCTTTGGAGAGCTTGATACTGAGCACAGTGAAAAAACAAAAGACAAATACACCCTTATCTTCAAAAGCGATCGTTTCCTTTCAAACACGACCCATTTTGGGGTGCGCGCCCTTTTTGAGTCTGATAAATTCTCAGAACTGGTCCGTCGGGATGTTTTTGGCTTCTACCACGGCAAGCAGTGGTACACCTCCCCTAAATTCAATTTCCTCCTCGAGCCGGGGATCGCCTTCGTAAATGAGGACCGGCTCAACGAGAATCGCGAGCAGTTTCCTGGTTTTACATGGACATTCGACATCAAAAGTCGCCTGCTCGGTGGATCCACCGAGACCGAGA
>JAYNKS010000081.1:0-1926 GCA_038111345.1 Gammaproteobacteria bacterium
CAAGATGCCTTCGCCGAAGCCGGCATCAAGTTTGCCCCCAAACGCGTGGTGGTTGAAGCCGTAACCTCAGAAATAGCCGCTGCGGGCGCGGCCGCACATCTCTCTCAGGAGGATCCCTCCAATGCAGGGGCTTCACGATGACAAAAGTTAAAACGAAGGTGGTTATCCGAGCCGTAGTAGGCCTACTCTTCGCTTTCACCTGCTCCGCGTTTGCCCAAAATGCGCTCTTTTTAAGAAACTCCTTGCTGGCCGAACTCAAGCCAGAAGAGATGGACTCGCTACTCGCCGCCATTTCCGAGACCCTCGATCAAGAGCAATTGAATAAACCGCTTATCTGGGAGAACGAGTCGCGAACCATCTCAAGCAGTATCGCCGCCATCGAGGCGTATCAAAAGGGCTCCCTTGCTTGTCGCCAATTGACTTTAACCACGACCAAAAATTCAGCTCAGTCAGTCACCCAATATGGATTTTGTAAAGTAGATGACATTTGGCTGATGGATTCTGAATAGTCTTTACTCTCTCACGAACAAGAAAGAATGATCCTCCTGCGCCACGTTTTACCTCTTTTTAGCGGCCTGATTCTCAGCCTTCTCTCACTTGGCGCCCTGGCGCAACAAGCCAGCGAAGAAAGTCCGGAAAAAGATGATTTTGTCGATGGGATTCATGAGGACTGGTCCAAGTGGGTGTTGAAGACAGCGGATAATGTCGACGGCTTTTTCTCGAATTCCCAAGCCGATGAAAACGCGCAAAAAACCCGTATACGGACATGGCTGATGGGGCAATACGACGGAAACGAGGGCACGAAATTTCGTCTGCGCGTCCGCGCACGGGTATCGCTCCCCGAGACGGAGAATCGTCTTTCGCTGGTGCTGGGGGATGACGAGGAGGAACGGCGCATGGATCAGCTGGATGACGCGCAATCCAATGTTAGCCTGCAGATCAGAAGCAAGAAGGATACCGCCCTCAAGCAGCTCAGATTCGACATTGGTATTCGCCGACGGGACAGCCGCTACCAACCCTATGTCCGAGCCCGCCATACCAAAATTTTTGATACAGGAGGTCAGTGGGTACCTCGGCTCACCAACTCGTTTTACTACTTTACGAAAAGCAAATTCGAATATCGCGGCGAAGCGCAATTTGACCGGGTAATTGGCCGCGATTTGTTCTTCAGACCGCTATCCGTACTGCGTTGGTATCAAAACAATCCGGACGAATGTAACGAGGGTTTTTGCTTTGATCAGTACTTCAGTCTTTATCAGCGGGTTGATTCCAAACGCCAGTCGGCGATCGCCTATGATGTCGAATTTTATTTTCGGGAAAGGCCCTCCGTAACCGTCTTTGATACAGTCATCAAGCTTCGTTACCGACAAATGACCAATAAAGAATGGCTGTTCTGGGAGGTCGAGCCAGCGATCCATTTTCCAAAAGATTACGGATCGGAGGCGACCTTTCGTTTCATCGCAAAGCTTGAGGGCGTATTCGGTTACAACACGAAAGTCGACATCAACGACTACTTCACGCCCGTAGAGGCGGACTGGGCAAACAAGAAAAAGCCTACCGACTGATTGCCGCTTTAATTTGCTCCGGCCGCATCTTGCTGAGCATTGAAGAAGAGTTTGTAAGCAATCGCGTATTTATTGATATTTCGAACGTAATCAACGGTCTCCCGTCCAATCTTCTCGGCGGCCAGCACCTCAACGTTCGCAAACCAGCGATTGGGGTCGAGCTGGCGCTGACGCGTGAGCTCCCGAAGGCGCCGAATGCGGTTAGGCCCAGCGTTGTACGAGGCCCAGGCAAAGTCCATCCTCACGGCCCGGTCCATGTCAGGGTCCGCCAGATAATGACGCAATAGATGCGCCATATACTTGGCCCCGGCATGAATGTTGTTTTCAAGATCGTGGATGTCATCGATGCCCACACTGCGAT
>JAYNKS010000081.1:1936-7677 GCA_038111345.1 Gammaproteobacteria bacterium
GTCCATATCGTATCGGGCGGCATAAGTCTCAAACAGGCCCCGCATCTGCGCGAGCCGCTCCCTATCTTCGGCGCTGACGGGGTTAGTGATCCAGCGGTTATTTTTGTAGTATCGGGAAAACAGAATATTGCCAATCAGGGAACCTTTTCGATTCTCTTTGATAAACGCATTTAAACTCTCGATAAGTTGGGGGCTGTTGGGCCGTGTGGCCCAGGCAATCGCCCCACCGTCATGAACAGCTAGGGAGGACTGCACCCGCAGGTTTGATAGCAAGGCTTTCCACATCGTCGCGACATGCTCATCGGCGACGGTGACGTCTACTGCTCCAGAATCGACCATCTCAAGGATATCCTCCGTCGACAGCCTGGGATCGGCCTCGTCAATCTTAATGGAGGCCAAACCACTTTCCTCAAACCGCTCACTCAACGTCTGAAGATGGGTTACATAACTTGATCCCCGTCGGACCAACACGGATTTCCCCGAAAGATCATTCAAGGAAGTCATCGCTGGATAGGCGGCATGGGTCACGACGACCTCTTTTACATTGCTGATATACGGACGCGTAAACGAGACCTGCTGCGCACGCTCGGGCGTCACCGTCAGACCCGCCGCGGCAATATCCCCCTCTCCATTTCTGAGCTTAGTCAGCAACTCGTCGAAAGGAACGGGGATGAAAAAAAGCTTGACCTTGTCGTTCGGGGACTTTCTCCCCTGATTTAACTGCTTTTCATACTCCATTAAAAGGTCGTACTCGAAACCCCGAGGCCTGCCTTTATCAAAGAAGAAATTAGTGCGTCCAAAGGCAACTAATACCCTAATGTACCTGCGCTTTTGCATCTCATCGAGATCTCCAAAAGCCGGTCGCTGTGCACGAACCAAGAGTCGATCCGCTTCCGTCAGAATCAGGGACGCGTCATCAGTGGGCCCGTCAGAGGAGTCGGTCGAATCGGCTAATCCTGTCCTGAGGTCAAGATCCATAGGCAGTGCCGCAGCGACATCTGAAGAGGCAGACGCTAACGTCGGCGCGCTTCTGCTTGCTGCGTTAGCGATAGACGAATCCTGGCCATCCGAGCAACCGGACAGCAATATACTCAAAAGCAACGCGCCTGCGCTCCATCGGACAGCGCCATTCAAGACAGCGCGACGTCGATCAGCCAATTCGACGCACCGCCTCACACATGTTCGTAAGCTTCTGTCGAGCCCTCTCGCGTCCCAGCATCCCAAGACCGCAATCCGGTGCGGCGATCAATCGATCAGAATCAATGTGACCCATTGCCGCGCGTAGTCGTGCCTCGATCGCGTCCACGGACTCGATAGCGCTGCTGGCGATAGCCACTACCCCGAAGATGACGGTCGTCTTTTCAAAATGATCCAGCAGTTTAAGATCATTGTGCCGGTGCGCATCCTCAAGAGAGATGGCGTCGATACATGAATCCTCAATGGCATCCGCAATCATCAAATAACTGTTGGGGTCGGCTTTCGGATAGTCCACACTGTCCAAGCGATCCGGATACCCGCAACACATGTGCACCGTGCGGACAACATCTTTGGGGCATTTATGAAAGGCTCGTTCAAGGTTCTCAAATCCAAAATCCAGTGCTTCTTCGGGCTTGCGGGCAAAAAGAGGCTCATCAATCTGAATGTGTCGGCATCCTGCCTTGGCAAGGTCCAGAACCTCCCTATTCAACGCGTCCGCCAGATCTTGACCCCTCTTTTTTGGATCGTCGTAAAACGCATCCGCCGTCGTATCGCCGATGGTCATAGGCCCAGGCATCGTCATTTTTACTGGCTTTTCAGTATATCGCTGCGCCCGCTTCCAGTCCTGCGCGAGAAAAAGATCGCGCGCCGTTACCGAAGCCACAATCGTCGGCAGTCGCGCCACATAGGCGTCGTTTCGTAGCGAACGCTCGGTCAGTGTCGAAAAATCAATGCCCTCGAGGTGGCGACAGTGATAGTGAATATAGTTCTCACGGGCGACTTCGCCGTCCGTCAGGATATCTAAACCGGCAACTTCCTGATCCGAGACCACCTCAGCCACCCCGCGAGCGATGATGTCTTCAGCGTGAGCACCCATCCGTGATATGGCCTCCGCCCAATGCTGAGTGGGCTCCGACGTAACCGTGCTCTCAGCGGCGTTAAACCAGTCGGGCAGTTCAACAAAACTCGGTTTCGGGTACGCTCCGATACACGTGGTCTTCATAGTGATAGCTCCTCCTCTATCGATCTCTATCGCTGAGGCGTCGATGTTATTCCAAATAGGGAATCATCTAATTGTCTTGGTTAGAGTCAATCTGCTGCCCTAAATTACTTGGGGCGAAGATACTCTGATACTGTGTGGCCGGAGTCGAGGGCGCCTCAGATGATGACGGCGGTGCTTCGGACTCTACCTGTTTCCCCAGATTCGAAGGCGCAAAAATATTCTGGTACTGACTCTGTCCCGATGCTGCGTCGCCCGTCGCCGAGTCGGCAGATCCCTGCCCCGCTTCAGCCGCTGAATCCACCTGCTGGCCCAGATTGCTGGGTGCGAAAATATTCTGATATTCCCGGGACGACTGGTTAGCCTCGACCGCCGTGCTTTGGCCCTGTGTCGTCGCTTGCTTGGCCTTAGCCTCGGCGAGCCGCTGCTGCTTGAGCGCTTCAAAGCGGATTCGATTCTCCTCAGCGACGCGGACTTTGCACTCGCCCACGTCGTAATTGCGTGCCATCCAGGCGCTGCCTAGTAGACCGACAAATACCGCGGCGGACAGCGCCCCGACGGGGATACGCATCAACGATCGTGATGAACTCGCACCGGCGCTGACCACGACCCGGCGATCGCCCTCCACTGTGACGGCACGACTCTCCTTTCGCTTGAAGTACTCATGGGCAATCGCTCCAAGCAAGGTTAGTCCGATAATGATGACCGCGAGGGAACTGATCGAGGGGTTTATTCCGTAACGAACCTTGCTCGCTAAAACCGTGGTTAATGTACTCTCCGATACGATGGTAAACACCGTCGTGTTGTAATTCTCAAAAGAGGCCAAAAAAGCCAGCACCGCTGCGGAGCCGATTGCGGGCTTCAGAAACGGTAAGAGAATCTTCCGGAACACCTGGGTCTGGGTCGCTCCTAAATCCAACGCCGCCTCCTCAAGCGCCGGATCGAACCGCTGTAAACGCGCGAGAAACACCAACATCGAGTAGGCCGCGATGAAAGTGGACTGACCGATGATGGTCATAAAGTAGCCGTCGTAAAAAAATCCGTCCCTCGCGCCCAGCACGACACGATCCACTCGCTCCCAAAACACCAGCGTGGAAATTCCGAGCACCACGCCGGGCACCAAAATAGGCGAAATCGCAACGGTATAAAAGATCGACCGTGCTCGACGTCGAAGCTGCGTAATCATAAGCGAGGCCGCAAGACCAATAGGCACCGCAAGGAGGACTACACCTGCCCCCACAATCAGGGAGCTCTTCAACCCGCCCATCAATTGTTTGTCATTCACCAACACACCAAACCACTCCGGGGTGAAGCAATTCCAGGGCGAGACTGACGGGAACTCGGAACTATTGAACGCGGTCAAGGACATGACGACCAGCGGCCCGAAAAGGTAAGAGAAAAACAGCAGGATGTAGAACCCCACTGCCAGCTTCATTACCCTGCCCGAGGTCATCGACCAATCTCTCCAATCTTGACCTTAAAAATCTTCATTACGATCAATACGAACAAAACACAGGTCAGCATTAAGACAATGGCGTAGGCGGAACCGCGCGGCCAATTGCTCCCCGTGTTAAACCATTGATAAATAATCTGTGTGAACCAGAGACTGCTCGGGCCGCCGAGAATCTGTGGAGCAGCAAGGGCGCCGGCCGACAGCATGAACACCATTGTGCATCCCGATGTAATGCCCGGCTTGGCGAACGGAATGACCACACGCCGATGGATCTTCCACCAGGAGGCGCCTAGATCTCTAGCCGCCTCGATCTGGTTTTTATCCAGACTCTCGACGACGTTGTAGATCGGAAAGATCATCAGTAGGATGTAGGCGTAGCCCAACCCCGCGTAGAGCGCTACGTTCTCGCGAACAAAATCTATTGGCGACTCGATAAGGCCCAACCCCATCAAAGCAGCGTTAATCGTCCCCTCGTCTCCGAATAGGATGCGAAACGCAAAGGCTCGCAGGAGCTCATTCACCCAAAACGGAATAATGAGCAACAAGACCAGTAAGCGCGCCTTTCCGCCCTTGGCCACCTGAGCCAGGTAGTAGGCGATCGGGTAACACAGCGCCAGATCAAATAATGTAACGAACACCGCGGCCAAGATCGTTCTGAAAAATACGCTGACATCGACCACATTGAATGGGTCTGGATTGTTTGGGCTGCCAAAAGCCAGGAAGTGATAGTTGACGAGGGTGTAAACGTCCTCCGGCCCACCCATCTTCGAAGGATCGATCTGCTGCCAATTATTCCGGAAGGAAAAGTCCAGCATAAAGAGCTGCGGCAAGACGATCATGATAATGATCCACAACGCCACGGCGCCGAGCATGAAGACCGATAGTCCTACACCATTTCGCCTAAAGAACGTCTGAAACCAGTTCACCGCGCTCTACTCGCCTGGGGGTCTAATCAGCAGCGAGCTCGCCCGACACCAGCGCAATGGCCGACGATATCGGGAAGCCTACAGACACTCGGGACCCCAGGTCTCGCGCGTCGCGCTTGCCATCGTTCATGACCGACATTCTGATTCTGGCACCCGAATCCGCATGAAGAACCAAATGCCAAAAATGGCCCTCAAACTCCTGCTGCGTTAGGGTCACTTCAACCACATTGTCTCGATCCGTCGAACCCAAAAAATCAATCGCTTCAGGTCGCACAAAGACGATGGCCTTATCTCCCGCCTTGACGGGTGCAACGGTCGAGGTGCGCGCACGGAAGACTCCACAGGCGGTCTCCACGGTGGCAATGCCGTCCTCTACTGTTTTCACGCTCCCCGAGAACGAATTATTCTCGCCGACAAACGAAGCCACAAACGCTGTTTCTGGATGATCATATACAGTCGTCCCGTCACTGATCTGGTCAATCACACCTTCACGCATCACGGCCACGCGATCCGACATGGTGAGCGCTTCTCCCTGATCATGGGTGATGTAGATAAACGTAATCCCTGCCCTCTGTTGGATTGCGCGTAATTCGGTACGCATATGCTGGCGGAGCTTAAGATCCAGCGCAGAGAGCGGCTCGTCCAGCAGCAACACCTCGGGCTCCGCACAAAGCGCCCGCGCTACCGCGACACGTTGCTTCTGTCCTCCAGAGAGCTCATTAACCATCTTGTCGCCCTGACCTGGAAGCGCAACCAACTCCAGCAACTCGTCCGCCTTTTTTCGGCGAGAGGCCTTATCGACGCCTTTCACCTCCAGCGCAAAAGAAATGTTTTCCCAAACACTCATCAGGGGAAAAAGTGCCAGATTCTGAAAGATCAAAGCGGTCGGCCGATGATTAGGGCCGATCCCCGCCATATTCTGGCCACCGATCAACACACGCCCCCGACTGGGCTCCTGGAATCCAGAAATCGCTCTTAGCAAAGTGGTCTTTCCGCAACCAGAGGGTCCCAGAAAGCTGAAGAATTCACCACCCTGGATGGTGAGATTTGCATCGCGCACCGCGACGAAATCACCGAACTGCACCCAAACATTATCGAGCTGAACGTCAGCGCTCATCGCATTACTCTAGCGCTGAAAAATTTGTGGCGCTAAGGATCTTAGCGC
>JAYNKS010000082.1:0-987 GCA_038111345.1 Gammaproteobacteria bacterium
ACGGTTCGTCGTGAGCGAATGGGCCATATTGAGCTGTCCAGCCCTGTTGCGCACATCTGGTTTTTGAAATCGTTACCGTCCCGTCTCGGCGTGCTGCTGGACATGACCGTTCGAGAGATCGAGCGTGTCCTGTATTTCGAGGCTTATGTGGTTACCGATCCGGGTCTGACGGATCTGACCGCTGGCGCGCTTATGACCGAGGAGATGTACTATGAGGCGATACAGCGGCACGGCTCCGAATTCGATGCGGGGATGGGCGCGGAAGCGGTAAAAGAGCTGCTCAAGGCCATGGACCTCAAGTCGCTCTCCGCTGAGCTTCGAGAAGACTTGGCGGAGTCAACCTCCGAAACCAAGACCAAGAAGGTGAGCAAACGGCTGAAGGTGGTCGAAGCCTTTTTGCATTCTGGAAATAAGCCCGAGTGGATGATCATGGAAGCGCTGCCGGTGCTTCCGCCTGATCTTCGACCTCTGGTGCCGCTGGAAGGGGGCCGCTTCGCTACGTCAGATCTCAACGATCTGTATCGCCGCGTAATCAACCGAAATAATCGCTTGCGACGTTTGCTGGATCTGAACGCCCCGGACATCATCGTGCGAAACGAGAAGCGCATGCTTCAGGAGTCCGTCGATGCGCTGCTCGATAACGGGCGCCGCGGAAAAGCGGTGACGGGTCCCAACCGACGACAGTTAAAGTCGCTGGCCGACATGATCAAAGGCAAGCAGGGTCGCTTCCGTCAAAACCTGCTGGGCAAACGTGTCGATTATTCCGGTCGATCCGTTATCGTGGTTGGTCCGACGCTGAAACTCCATCAGTGTGGCCTGCCGAAGAAGATGGCGTTGGAACTTTTCCGGCCGTTTATTTACAGCAAACTTGAGCTTCGAGGACTTGCCACGACGATCAAGCAGGCGAAAAAGTTGGTGGAGTCCGAGGAGCCAGAGGTCTGGGACATTCTTGAAGAAGTGATTCGCGAGCACCCGGTGCTTCTGAAC
>JAYNKS010000082.1:997-2487 GCA_038111345.1 Gammaproteobacteria bacterium
ACCGGGCGCCGACGCTGCATCGCCTTGGGATTCAGGCCTTCGAGCCTGTGTTGGTAGAGGGTAAGGCTATTCAACTGCACCCGCTGGTCTGCACGCCGTATAACGCGGACTTCGATGGCGACCAGATGGCGGTACACGTGCCACTGTCGATTGAGGCCCAGCTGGAAGCGCGAACGCTGATGATGTCCTCAAACAACGTGCTCTCGCCGTCTAATGGTGAGCCGATCATCGTGCCGTCTCAGGATATTGTTCTGGGCTTGTACTACATGACCCGCGAGCGCGTGAATGCGGTTGGAGAGGGCAAGGCCTTTACCGATGTGGCCGAGGTCAGACGCGCACTGAACGCAGGTGCCGTCTCTATCCACGCAAAGATCAGGGTCCGCATCGCTGAGTTCAGCAGATCGGAGGCAGGCGAGCTTGAGGAGGTCATTAATCTGGTGGAGACCACGACCGGCCGGGCGCTGTTGTCTGAGATTCTCCCCAAGGGATTGCCGTTTGGGCTTGTCAACAGGACGATGAACAAGCGCGCAATTTCTGCCGCGATTAACCAGTCCTACCGTGACGTGGGACTAAAGGATACGGTCATTTTCTGCGACCAATTGATGTACACCGGCTTCGGCATGGCGGCGAAGGCGGGCGTGTCTATCGGCGTAGACGATATGGTGGTGCCTGACAGTAAGGCTGCCATTCTGGAAGCGGCCGAGGCTGAGGTGAAAGCGATACAGGATCAGCACGGCCAGGGCTTGCTGACCGATGGTGAGCGATACAACAAAGTGGTCGATATCTGGACCCACGCGAGTGAACGCGTGGCCAACGAGATGATGGACGAAATCAAGGTCGACTACGTCAGCAGTAGGGATGGAGAGACCGTTCAGCAGGACTCTTTCAACTCGATCTTCATGATGGCGGACTCTGGCGCTCGAGGCAGTCAGGCGCAGATTCGCCAGCTTGCTGGTATGCGGGGCCTGATGGCAAAGCCCGATGGCTCCATCATCGAAACGCCAATTACGGCCAATTTCCGCGAAGGGCTGAACGTTAACGAATACTTTATCTCGACGCACGGTGCCCGAAAGGGTTTGGCCGATACGGCGCTAAAGACGGCTAACTCCGGTTACCTGACCAGACGTCTCGTCGACGTTTGCCAGGATTTGGTGGTCACCGAAGAAGACTGCGGCACCCAGAACGGTATTCTCAGAGAAGCGATCGTTCAGGGCGGCGAGGTTGTTATTCCGTTGAATGATCGAATTCTGGGGCGGTCCGTATCAGAGGATGTCGTTAGCCCGAGCGACGGCAGTACGCTGTTTGTTGCAGGGCAGATGATCGACGAGCATGGTGTAAAGGTCCTTGAGACCCACAACGTCAACCATGTGCGCGTGCGTTCCGCCGTGACCTGTGAAACCCGGTATGGGATTTGCGCCACGTGTTACGGCCGGGATCTAGCCCGCGGGCATCTGGTTAGCCGTGGCGAGGCGGTCGGGGTGATGGCGGCA
>JAYNKS010000082.1:2497-7611 GCA_038111345.1 Gammaproteobacteria bacterium
GCGGCACAGAGTATTGGTGAGCCTGGCACACAGCTGACCATGCGGACTTTCCACATTGGTGGTGCAGCTTCCCGAACGGCGGCCGCCAGTCGCGTTGAGGTAAAAAATAACGGCACGGCGTCTTGGGTGGGCGTGCGTGCGGTACAGCGAGATGACGGTGTTCACGTGGTGGTGTCCCGATCAGGCGAGCTCGTGATTCACGATCAGCACGGTGTGGATCGTGAGCGTCACCGGGTCCCCTACGGTGCTGAAGTCATCGTCAGCGATGGGGATCAGGTGGAGAGCGGACAGTTGATTGCCTCTTGGGATCCGCATACTCATCCCATCATCAACGAGGTGACCGGAAAGGTTCGCTTCCAGAACATGGTGGAGGGCGTATCCGTCACCGAGCAGGTGGACGAGCTTACTGGCTCCAGCACGTATCTCGTGATCGACCCCAAAAGTCGTCGCGGCGCTACGACGGATATCAAGCCCAGCGTGGAACTCGTCGACGGTCGGAACAAGGTAAAAGCAGCTCATCAGATGCCTCCCGGCGCGTCCATTGTCGTCACCGACGGCTCTTCCATTGGCGTTGGCGAGGTGCTCGCGCGGATCCCGCAGGAGAGCTCAAAAACTCGTGACATCACCGGTGGCCTGCCTCGGGTGGCCGAATTGTTTGAAGCTCGAAAATCTAAAGAGCCGGCGATCCTTGCGGAGGCAACCGGCACCATCTCTTTCGGTAAGGAAGTCAAGACGAAGGTCCGTCTTGAAATTACCGGAGAAGACGGTACGGTGCATGAGATGTCGATTCCCAAAGATCGTCCGATCATTGTGTTTGATGGTGAGACGGTCGAGAAGGGCGATGTCATCGTTGAGGGTCCGTTGGCGGCGAGCGACGTGCTCGAGTTTCGCGGCTTGGAGCCGCTCACAGACTTTATTGTGAGCGAGGTTCAGGAGGTCTACCGACTGCAGGGCGTGAAGATCAACGACAAGCACATTGAAGTAATCATTCGTCAGATGCTGCGTCGAGTGAAAATCGATAAGCCCGGCGACACCCGTTATCTCGAGGGCGATCAGGTCGAGCGATCGGCGTTGCTCGATGAGAATGATGGATTGATTGCCGAAGAAAAGGCGCCGGCAAGTTTCCTGCCGGTCCTTCTGGGTATCACAAAGGCATCACTTAGCACGGATTCGTTTATTTCTGCGGCGTCTTTCCAGGAAACGACTCGGGTACTGACCGAAGCGTCGATGCAGGGCAAGGTGGATAACCTGCGCGGCTTGAAGGAAAACGTGATCGTAGGGCGCCTGATCCCGGCGGGGACGGGCCTCGCTCATCACGAGGAGCGGCGGCGCCGAAGACTCGAAAGCCTTCGCTCCAGTGAGCAATCCGAGGGCGAGACCGTCAGCACAGAGGACGTATTTGGTGAGGCCGCCGATTCAGAGGCAGTAGAAGTCGCTTAGCTTATCTGACGATTTCTTCGAAAAACACTTAAAAACCGGGAATTGTTGACAAAAATAACCCCTCTGCCTAGAATCGCGGCCCTCCGCTGGGCTCTGGGCAGAGATTTTTGCCGATTCCAGAACATTATTACCAAAATATGCCAACAATCAATCAACTGGTCAGAAAGCCGCGAACTCGACAGACTCAGAAGTCAAACGTTCCGGCTCTCGCCGCATGTCCTCAGAAACGAGGCGTATGCACGCGCGTCTATACGACGACGCCCAAGAAGCCGAACTCGGCGCTGCGAAAAGTAGCGCGTGTCAGATTGACCAACGGGTACGAGGTGACCAGTTACATCGGAGGAGAAGGGCATAACCTGCAGGAACATTCCGTTGTGTTGATTCGCGGTGGCAGGGTTAAAGATTTACCGGGCGTTCGCTACCACACGGTCCGAGGCACGCTGGATACCTCTGGCGTGGGCGAGCGTCGTCAAGGCCGCTCGAAGTATGGTGCGAAGCGGCCTAAGTCGTAATTGGCTTAAGGCAATTATTTAAGGAATAAACAAAAGGGAACGGCGTTCGCTGATCGGTTCGCGAATCGTCGTAATACCGTAGAGGACCGGCTTAGCTGACCGGTCACGGTGATAAAGGCGCTCTCGTTGGGAAAGAGCGCCACAGAAGTCGCGAAGGAGGTTCTCACCTCTAGCGACAAAAAGCTGTCTCACCGTCAATTTAGAAAGGTCGCGATGGCGATCAGGGCGGCGCTTTGGGCACCCTTTGGGTATCCTCGCGCCGATTAAAGACTTATGTCTGTGCGGCAAGGGGCCGGGCAGATTGAAAGAAGACTGACAACGGAACACGGAACGCATGCCAAGACGTCGTGAAGTCCCTAAACGGGTAATCCTGCCTGATCCGAAATTTGGTGATACCACGATTGCCAAATTCATCAACGTCATGATGCAGGACGGTAAAAAATCAATCGCTGAGAAAGTGCTGTACGGCGCGCTGGATACTATCGGCGGTCGTGGCAACGACGAGCCGATCCAGGTGTTCTACCAGGCGCTGGAAAATGTGCGACCGGTGGTTGAGGTCAAGAGTCGCCGCGTGGGCGGGGCCACTTATCAGGTCCCCGTCGAGGTGCGCCCGAGTCGGCGCAATGCGCTAGCCATGCGCTGGCTCGTAGATGCTGCTCGCAAACGCAACGAAAAGTCGATGACCGATCGTTTGGCGGGTGAGCTGATGGATGCCGCCGACCGTCGTGGTGGCGCCGCGCGCAAAAAGGACGAGGTGCATCGTATGGCCGAAGCAAACAAAGCGTTCTCCCACTTCCGCTTCTAGTCCCAAGGTAATACCCCTTACTTCTATCTAGCTTACGGATCTCTCAACGTGCCAAGACAAACTCCTTTAGATCGCTATCGCAACATCGGCATCATGGCGCATATCGATGCCGGTAAGACGACTACGACCGAACGCATCCTTTTCTACACCGGCATCTCTCACAAGATCGGCGAGGTCCACGACGGCAACGCGGTCATGGACTGGATGGAGCAAGAGCAGGAGCGTGGCATCACCATCACGTCTGCCGCGACCACCTGCTTTTGGAGCGGGATGGATAAGAACTACCCTGAGCATCGAATCAACATCATCGATACGCCGGGCCACGTGGACTTCACCATTGAAGTGGAGCGATCACTGCGTGTGCTGGACGGTGCAGTGGGCGTGTTTTGTGCCGTGGGCGGCGTAGAGCCTCAGTCGGAAACGGTATGGCGTCAGGCGGACAAGTACCAGGTTCCCCGGATGTGTTTCGTCAACAAGATGGATCGAACCGGCGCCAACTTCCTCAGAGTCGTTGATCAGATCCGAAATCGCTTGGGCTCTAACGCCATATGTCTTCAAGTTCCGATTGGGGCGGAAGACCAGTTTGAGGGCGTCGTTGATCTCATCAAGATGAAGGCGATTTATTGGGATGAGGAGACCCGCGGTACGAAATTCGAGGAGCGGGATATTCCTGCCGATCTGGTCGATCAATGCCAGGAGTTGCGTGAGAAGTTGATTGAAGCCGCCGCCGAATCCACTGAGGAGCTGATGGAGAAGTACCTCGAGGACGGTGACCTGACCGCAGAGGAAATCAAAACAGCGCTTCGACATCGCACGATCGCGAACGAAGTTGTGTTGGTGACCTGTGGGTCGGCGTTCAAGAACAAGGGTGTACAAGCCATGCTCGATGCGGTGATTGATTTCATGCCGAATCCGACAGAGGTTCCTGCGATCCGGGGGGTGCTGGAAGACGAGCAGACCGAAGAAGAGAGGCCTTCATCAGACGATGCGCCTTTCGCGGCTTTGGGCTTCAAGATCATGACCGATCCTTTTGTGGGTCAGTTGGTCTTCTTCCGAGTGTATTCCGGTGTCGTTAAATCTGGCGACAGCGTTTACAACCCCATCAAAGGCAAGAAAGAGCGCATTGGCCGAATTCTGCAGATGCATGCCAATTCTCGAGAGGAGCTCAAGGAAGTTCGAGCGGGCGACATTGCCGCGGCCGTAGGCATCAAGGCGATTACCACGGGCGACACACTCTGTGACCCCGATCATGTGATTACGCTGGAGCGAATGGAATTTCCTGAGCCGGTTATCTCGCAGGCGGTGGAGCCAAAAACCAAGGTAGATCAAGAGAAGATGGGCGTCGCCCTCGGAAAACTCGCGCAGGAAGACCCGTCCTTCCGCGTTCGAACCGATGAAGAATCAGGTCAAACCATCATCTCCGGCATGGGCGAACTCCACCTCGAAATTATTATTGATCGTTTAAAACGCGAGTTCAGTGTGGAAGCCAATGTCGGCAAACCTCAGGTGGCCTATCGTGAAACCCTCAACGGCAGCGTTGAGCAGGAACACAAATACGCCAAGCAGTCTGGAGGTCGGGGTCAGTATGGGCACGTGTACATTCGCGTCGAGCCCCAGGAGCGCGGTAAGGGCTTTGAATTTATAGATGCCATCAAGGGCGGCGTGGTGCCGCGGGAGTACATCCCGGCGGTCCAAAAAGGCGTCGTTGAGGCGATGGAATCCGGAATTGTGGCGGGCTATCCTGTGATCGATGTAAAGGTCACGCTTTACGATGGCTCCTATCACGACGTCGATTCGTCTGAGCACGCCTTCCGAGCGGCTGCCATCATGGCATTCCGCGAGGCAAGCGCAAAAGCGAAGCCGGTGTTGCTCGAACCTATCATGCGCGTTGAAGTAGTCACCCCGGAGGAGTACATGGGCGGTATAACGGGTGACCTCAACTCTCGTCGGGGCATGATTTCCGAGATGGAGGACGTTCCCTCCGGAAAAATCGTCCGTGCTGAAGTTCCTTTATCCGAGATGTTTGGCTATGCCACGTCGCTGCGTTCGGCGTCACAAGGCCGTGCCACGTACTCCATGGAGTTCAGTCAGTACTTACCCGCCCCCTCAAGCGTCACCGAAGTGATGATGAAGAAGGCCAGTTAACCCAGCACTGTTGAGGAAAACAGAAAGTGTCTAAAGAGAAATTCCAGCGTAGCAAGCCGCACGTCAACGTGGGCACCATCGGCCACGTCGACCACGGTAAAACCACTCTGACCGCCGCCCTGACCCGGGTGCTGTCCACGAAGTTTGGCGGCGATGTCAAAGCCTTTGATGAGATTGATAACGCCCCCGAAGAGCGTGAGCGCGGTATCACC
>JAYNKS010000083.1:0-3996 GCA_038111345.1 Gammaproteobacteria bacterium
ATTGTGAGTAGTGCGAGTCCGATAACCACTGTTGCCAGCCCCGCGATCCTTAACTGGCGATCGCCCAGGACTTTGAGGGCATCGGCCAGTCGCCGATAACGGGCCGGACTAACAAACGGAATGATCCCTTCGATAATAAGCACGAGGGCCAAAGCAGCGAACAGATCCTGCCAATCCACCCCCTGATTCTAATCGACAGGTTCAGGGGATGCCTGTTTGAAATAGCGGAAAAATTCCGAGTCGGGCTCGATCACAAGCAGGTTATCTGGGCTAGCAAACGTGGCGCGATAGGCGTTCAGGCTCCGATACATTCGGTAAAACTCACGATCACGGTTAAATGCGTCGGCGTAAATCGCGGTGGCTTGTGCGTCCCCTTGACCCCTTACCTCTTGCGCCTTCTGCTCGGCCTCGGCCAGGATGATCGCCCGTTGCCGATCCGCGTCGGCCCGAATGACCTCCGCGGCCTCAGCACCTCGGGCCCGCAGATCTTTCGCGACCCGGGATCGCTCGGCTTCCATCCTCTGATACACCCTCTCGCTGATGCCAGGGTCGAGGTCAACGCGCTTCAATCGGACATCCAGCACCTCAATGCCTAACGACGCGACCTCCTTGTTCATCGCCTCGCGCACCACGTCCATAATCTCCACTCGGTCACCCGATATGACCTGCTGCACCGACCGGTTGCCAAACTCACTTCGGAGCGCATCGTTGACGCGCTGCGCCAAGCGATTTCGGGCATTAGCGGCTAAACCACCAAGGCGCGTGTAGTAATTGGCCGCGTCGGTGATCCTCCACTTCACGAAGGAGTCAACCACGAGGTTCTTCTTCTCACGCGTCAGGTACAGCTCTGGATCAGAGTCCATTGTCTGCACGCGCGCGTCGAAATACTGAACGTTGTTGATCAGAGGCGTCTTGAAATGCAGTCCCGGATTGTCGTTCGACCGCACAATCTCACCGAACTGGAACACAATCGCTTTCTCGCGCTGATCAACAAAATAGACGGCAGACGACCCGAGCGTGGCAAGGATCACTAACACTACGATTGACATCATTCCCTTCGCGCTCATTGGGTCAGGCTCCTTAAGCGACTGGATCGCTCTTCCCGAGTTCCCGAACCAGAGTCATTCAAAATCTCCATACCGGCTCCATCGGCGCTGCTGCCCGAACGTACCCCCGCTGAAGCGATGTTTCCCCGATTCTTGATTAATTGATCGAGCGGCAAATACATTACGTTGTTTCCGTTCCCGCTCTGATCAATCATTAATTTTGTGGAGTTACCGTACACCGACTCCAGTGCGTCGATATATAACCGATCACGCGTGACTTCAGGTGCTTTTGAGTACTCATCCAGCACTTGCAAAAAGCGTGACGCTTCACCGCGAGCCGCGGCAACCACGCTCGCCTGGTAAGCGGCTGCCTCTTGTTCCAATCGGGCGGCTGCCCCTCGAGCTCTCGGTATGATGTCGTTCTGGTAGGCCTGCGCCTCGTTCTTGAATCGCTCTTCGTCTTCTCTGGCTTTTACCGCATCATCAAACGCAGCTTTCACTTCGGCAGGCGGCTGGGCATTTTGCATTTCTACCGCTTTGATATTGATACCGGTGTCGTAGCGATCCAAAATATCCTGCAACAGCATCTTGGTTTCCTGCGCAATTTCCGCACGACCTCCGGTGATAGCAAAGTCCATCGTATTTCGCCCGACAATCTCACGAACAGCGCTTTCAGTCGCTCCCCGAACCACTAGGTCGTTCGCTTCAGCGACGTTGAAGAGCAATTCCGTTGGATCCTTTATGTCGTACTGAACCGCAAAATGGATATCGATAATGTTCTCGTCGGCCGTAAGCATGAGGGCCTCGCGCGGAACCCCTGCGACCTGACTCGAGCGTGAATTGGTTCGGTAACCGACCTCTACCGTACGAATCTGTTGAACATTAACCACCTCGACAGACTCAATCGGATAGGGCATATGCCATCGGAGCCCTGCCTCTTTAACTGTTTTGTAGGCGCCAAAACGCAACTCCACAGCCTGTTGACCCTGCTCGACAACGTAAAAGCCCGTTGCAACCCAAAGCCCCACCAGAATCACCGCCAGCGGACCAATGGCTTTCGAGCTAAAGCCAGGCATCTTCCCGCCTCCGCGACGCCCGCCAGAGCCCCGCCCCCCGAAAAGGCCGCTGAACTTTTTCTGGATATCTTTTAAGACTTCATCCAGATCCGGTGGCTGGTTCTGGCCGTTTCCCTGACCCCAGGGATCCTTGTCATCTGAACCGGGCTGATTCCACGGCATTGAATACCTACCTCTTTATTAGTTTGATTGCAGGCGAAGCAGTCCCCACTGCCTCCTCATTAAGAGCGCGCGAGTTTATCACGTCGACCGACGGTTTCTCGTTGAGCCACCCTTCACGGTCTTGAGACGCACTCTCCCCTTCCCGATTGCTGAACCAGAAGCCCGGTTGAAAATCCGGATGCCGCTCAATTCTTCCGATCGTCGCCGTGTCCGCGCGGATATGCAGAGTGAAAACGCCGTCCGAATCATGGGATTCGTCCAGCACGTGACACACATCAAACACAAAGGCTCGAAGCCGACCTGCCTGTGGGGGCACATGAAGGACAACCTCGCGAGTTGCCCGAATAAGGGTCAGCGACAACTCTTCTAAGAGTGCCTCGATACCATCGCCTGTCATCGCCGAGACGCGAACTGTGCGAACATTATCGAGCGCATCTCGGATTAATCCGGGCGTTCGGCCACTTAGATCGGTCTTGTTCCGAACGCAAAGGCTCGGAATCTCGGCGGCTTGTATTTCAGACAAGACCGTTCCCACATGGGTCTCACGCTCACGAACATCAGGGTCGCTATCGTCTGCCACCCTCAAGAGCAGGTCCGCCTGAGCGACCTCCTCCAGCGTTGACATGAATGCCTCCACCAGAGAATGCGGTAATCCGCTAATGAAACCCACAGTATCCGACAGAATAACCGGTCCAAACCCCGGCACCTCCAGTCGTCGCATGGTGGGGTCGAGCGTTGCAAACAATTGATCCGCAGCGAAGACGGTTTCTCCAACGAGGCGGTTAAATAACGACGACTTCCCGGCGTTGGTGTAACCCACGATCGCAATCGTTGGCACCCTGGCTCTGGTTCGGCGCTGGCGCCGAACGTCGCGTTGAGAGCGAACTTTCTCTAGCCTTCCCTGAAGGTGACGAATACGTTGACTCAGAAGTCGCCGGTCCGTTTCCAGCTGGGTCTCCCCTGGGCCCCGCAGACCGATACCCCCGCGTTGGCGCTCAAGATGGGTCCAACCTCGCACGAGTCGAGTGGAAAGATGTCGCAATTGGGCCAGCTCTACCTGAAGCTTTCCTTCATGGGTGCGGGCGCGCAGTGCAAAGATATCAAGAATCAAGCGCGTCCGATCGATCACACGGCACTTTAAAGCAGTTTCAAGATTGCGTTCCTGAATCGGCGAAATAGACTGATTAAAAATGACCAGGTCGACGCGTTCGGCTTCAACCCTCCGAGCGATCTCTTGAGCCTTACCTGAACCGACAAAAAGTCCCGCATCAGGATGTGAGCGTGTCGCTCCTACCCGCCCCACCACATCGGCACCGGCCGATACCGCAAGGCCATGGAGCTCCTCAAAGTCGCCGACTGAGACACGACCCCGGGCGCTCTGATGCACGAGCAGGGCCCGCTCAACGGAGCTATCCGTCGAAAAAAGCTCAGTCAATGGAGCAAACGACGGGGTTTAAGATCACGCGACCTATGATGGCCCCGCTCAAACGCAGCCGAGTACCCGGATCCGCTTTCTCGGTGGGTCTGAAATCCAAAGGGGGCTCAAGCGCTCTCGCGTCCAGTGGAATCCTGCTCAGAATCTTTCTCGATATCGCTACTTGAGTTACCCAGGTTATCGTGCTCTTCGGCGCCGTATGGGATACGAACCGCTCGAGTAGGGACGATGGTCGAAATGGCGTGCTTATAGATGAGCTGACTTACGCTGTTTCGGT
>JAYNKS010000083.1:4006-7607 GCA_038111345.1 Gammaproteobacteria bacterium
ACCCTGCAATTTGATTCCGTTCACCAAGTAGATGGCTACCGGAATCCGTTCCTTTCGAAGCACATTCAAAAAAGGATCCTGAAGCGCCGCTGCGCGTGGTTGGTTCATGGCTCTCTCCTCCTAACCTTTCGAACATGATCCCTGGTGAGCTCAGCCTTTTTGGAGGTCGCCACGGTCGCTGCACCCTGAGCGCCGGGCCAGATTCCCCCCGCTGTTAGCCAGAGACCATATCTCCGCCCTGGGAAGCGATGTGAAAGTTAATTATTGTTTTAGTTTTAGTTTTCGTTGTTCTTATAACCGACGGATTAAATTTACGTCTGGGTTTTTGAGAATTCAAGTCTCGCTCATCGTTTTGCCCAAATCCAGTCCGAAACATAGTTTAAAACCATCTTTTCAAAACCTTCGTGAGTAGCGTCTACCCACACGAAGCCGCTTTCATTACGAATCCAGGTCAACTGCCGCTTGGCCAAACGGCGGTTAGCGGTGAGGATATCCGCTCTCATCTGGGTCTCACTCGTCTGGTCTTCCAGGTGCGTCCAGATCTGCTGATACCCAACACTGCGCATTGCCGCCGTCCCGCCGGCCTGCGGATAGCGCCGCCGTAAACTGCGGACCTCCTCAACAAACCCCTGGTCCAACATGGCATTGAGTCGCTCCTCCAATCTCTGATGCAAACGTCCTCTGTCGGGGATATTTACCGCAAGCTTCAAAGCCGCAACGCCTTCATGAATCAGACCGATCGCGGCCTCCTGCTCTGAGACGCATCTTCCCGTCAGCATGTTAATTTCGATCGCCCGGATGATTCTTTGAGAATCATTGGGATTGATTCGCTCGCCAGCTACGGTATCCAGCGCCATCAGCTGGTTGTGCAGATATCCCAACCCTCGTCTCTTGGTCGTACTTTCGAGTTCCGCCCGCAGCCCAGGATCCGCGGGCGGCAGTTTTGGTAACCCTTTCAACAGCGCGTGAAAGTAAAACATCGTTCCGCCAACCAGAATGGGGGTTCGCCCCGCCTCAAGACTTCTGACGACAAGAGCCCTGGCGTCCTTAGCAAAATCCGCGGCAGAGTAGGGACTGTCGATGTCCCTAACGTTGATTAACTGATGGGGGAACTCGGCCAACACCGTATCATCGGGTTTCGCACTTCCCACATCCATACCACGATAAACCTGTCCCGAGTCCACACTGATCAAGTCAGCTTTGATGTTACGGGCGAGGTGTAAGGCGAGTGCTGTCTTCCCCGACGCCGTTGCCCCGGCGATGCAAACGATGGCGCCTCTCGCAAGATCGATACTCATGATTAGGGGATCGTTAAAACCTGACCCGGAATAAGTCGATCGGATTGAAGCTGATTAACACTGCGTAACGCATCTATGGACACCTTCATGCGCGCGGAAATCAGCGCCAAAGAATCCCCCTCTACGACCCGATATTGCTCATTCTGAATACCCCGATTAGGACAACGAACATCTGTATTGCAGTAGGCCAACAAGCCACGATAGAGGGCTCCGGCTATTTTTTCCTGAAAGAGACGATCGTTAAGCTTTTTTTCCTCCGATGGATTCGTCATAAAGCCGGTCTCTACCAGCACGGCCGGAATATCGACAGCTTTCAGAACGACAAAAGCGGCGCTCTCCACGTTAGCACTATGAAGCGGCCCGCTCTCCCCTAACTGGGTCAAGAGCGCTCCCGCCAGCTTACGGCTTTCTTTCACTTTCCAGTCGATACCCATATCCAGTAGCGTTTTTTGCAGATCAGGCTCATGACTGCCAATCTTGACGCCTCCCGCAAGATCAGCAGCATTCTCCCGTTGAGCAAGCCACTTTCCCAGTTCACTGCCCGCCCCTTTTTCCGAAAGAATAAACACCGACGCACCAAAGGCCCCCTGACGCTTCGCTGCATCCGCATGGATGGAGAGAAACACATCGGCCTGCTCCCTCATGGCAAATCCCACGCGGTCACGAAGGCTGATGTAATAGTCATTCGTTCGAGTGAGCACCGCGCGCATCTTTCCCTGCGAATTGATTAACTCAGCAAGACGCTGGCTGATCTGCAACGCAACCTTCTTCTCGTATTTCCCGCTGGCACCGATTGCGCCCGGATCATCACCCCCATGACCTGGATCGATGACAACCAGATAAGGCGCGTTCGATTCGCCCTCAGAGATAGGGGCCGTTAAGCGGGGCTCGGTTTTGGCCAGCAGATCAACGACAAGCCGAAAAGGATAAGGCTCACGTGGCGCAAGCATGAAGACCTGATGCTCAAGCTTCTCGTTGAGTCCAAATACCACACGCAGAGCTCCCGATTCTGACCGCTTAGTCTTCACACTTTCGATCGGACCCGATACCGCTCGGTCGAACGTCAGCGGTGTCATCAACACCAGATCTGGCAGGTCTAGGTTCAACTGGTTGGGAAACCCGGAAACGCTCACCCGATAAGGCACGTCATTCGTGAGGTCGAACACCACTCGGGTCCGATCGGGTCCATGCCAGATCCTGAAACCCGACACCAGTCCCGCCCCTAAAACAGATTCACTCATCAGCAACAAAGCGCCAATGAGGAGCAGTGCGAGCCGACTCATCTCAAGACGATGTCCGGCTCGGTATCGCTATCCGAAAGAATCAACAGCGCCCTACCCTCATCACGATAACTCAGTTGGATTCGATGATCTGGTTCTGGCAAATGCGGCTCGGCGCGCTCCGGCCACTCGATAAAGACCACGCTTTCGTGCCCCACTCGATCTCTAAATCCTAAGCCCTCGAGATCCTGTGGTTTTGTGAGTCGATAAAGATCGAGGTGATGAACCACGAAGTCATTGGTTGAATATTCTTCGACCAGCGTGTAGGTCGGACTCAGGACAGCATCCGAAGCTCCTAAGCCCTGCAGGACGCCTCTTACGAACGTTGTTTTTCCCGCGCCGAGATCTCCCTCTAGGAAGATCACCATTGGGGCCTTCAGGCATTGGGCATATGCCCGGCCGATTGCGAGGGTGTCCTCCTGGTCGATAAGAACAAAGGTCTTCTGAACCTGTTCAGGCATAGACATCCCGCACCACCGGAATGCGGTCGATAACATCAGAAGCTAAAAAACCCACCAGACCGACCTCTCGAGCTGCCAGGTCTCCAGCACTGGCATGGCACCAAACACCCCACACCGCCGAATCGACATCACAAAGTCCTTGACCGCGAAAGCCGGCTACGACCCCCGTCAGCACATCGCCCATCCCGGCGCTGGCCATCCCAGGATTACCCCGAGGGCACACCCATGCGGGCAAGTCCAGTCCTTTGATCAGAGTTCCCGCGCCCTTCAGCACGGCCGTTGAATTAAACCGGATGGCCAAGGCTTCTGCGGCATCGGGTCGGTCCGCTTCGATATCCCCTGTGGATCGACCCAACATACGCGCCGCTTCCCCAGGATGAGGGGTAAGGACGGCCTTTAGCGACTGGTTCTCTCCGTGGGCAAGCAGGTTGAGCCCATCCGCATCGATAACTTTTGGCAACTCGGCCTCAAGACAGGGAGCAAAAACCATCCGACTCCATTCGCTTTTACCTAGCCCAGGACCGAGCGCAAGGACATCAATGTCACCAAGCAGTTCTTGCAC
>JAYNKS010000084.1:0-7568 GCA_038111345.1 Gammaproteobacteria bacterium
TATCGCGCCAGAGGCGGTAAGACCCAGATACTGGAGGGAAACTGGCAGCCCAAGCGTCTGGTGGTCATCGAATTTCCAGGCTGGGACCAGCTCATGGCCTTCTATGACTGCGAGGACTACCAACCCTACAAGACCATACGCCAGCGCCTAACGCAGTCGCACATTGTGGCGCTTGAGGGCATCGACCAACCGCCTCAATAAACCGATTGACCTTTTGCCGGCGCTATTGACCTACCTGGCTCTCAACGTGCGCCAGGACATCCGGCGGGACCAGCGCTTCTTCGCCCGCACCCGGTGGCGTCCACTTCAGCTGCAGCGCTGACGTCCCTTTTTTCTGGTAGTAATTGATCCACAATTCATACCAGCCTGGCGTATCAATCACGACCGGTAGGGGTGGTGACCATCGGTTGCCGTGAATCTCCGGATCGATCCAGATTTGCTGACCGCCTATCTTGGCCTTCACGCCATCATTCGATTCAATCCGAAACACATAGGTACCAACTGAATCAAAATGAATGATGCCACGAATATGCGCGCCTACCAGCATGGCCTGGTTCGCTGTCAGCACATTCCCATCGCGGGTCCGATGAGCAATGTTGGCCAACGGCTCACCGATTACCGGATGGCGCAGGGTTTCAAGCTCATCCACGTGCACGTACCGCTCGTATGAATACGTGACGGCGAGCCCAGGCTTCATCTGAGCCGTCGCCGGTTGGGGTGAAAAAGGGGCGGCCCCGACAATGGGATCAACTGCCCAGCCTGGCCTGGTCGAAACCAAAAGCACGAACAACGCCAGCACGGCTCGCGCGGGCCCGGGTCGGCAAATGGGTTTGAGTGCGGACACCATGGCAAAACGCATCGTTATCTCCTGATCGCTCCTAACGGTTAACGGACAAGCCACGCCGTACCGAAAGGGTGGTTTATGGTGATTCTATCGGCCAGAAAGGGTTTGGCCAGCCGAGCCGCCGCAAAAAAAAGCCCCGCCGAGGGCGGGGCTTTTATCAGGCTGTTTAAGCCGGATGGGCGACTTACATCATACCGCCCATACCGCCCATACCGCCCATGTCACCGCCCATCGGAGCCGCCGGCTTTTCTTCCGGAATTTCCGCCACCATCGCTTCAGTGGTGATCATCATGCCAGCGATAGACGCCGCATGCTGCAGGGCCACGCGGGTGACCTTGGTCGGGTCTAGGATGCCCATGGCGATCATGTCGCCATACTCGCCGGAGCCGGCGTTGTACCCATAGTTCCCGTCTTGGCTCAGTACGTTGTTCAACACCACAGAGCCTTCTTCGCCAGCATTGGCAACAATCTGACGCAGCGGCTCCTGAATGGCGCGCTCAACGATCTTGATACCCATGTCCTGATCGTGGTTCGCGCCTTTGACCTCAGACACGGACGCGATGCAGCGCACCAGCGCAACACCACCGCCAGGCACCACGCCTTCTTCCACCGCTGCGCGAGTGGCATGCAGCGCGTCTTCCACACGGGCTTTCTTCTCTTTCATTTCGACTTCAGTCGCGGCGCCGACTCTGATAACCGCCACACCGCCAGCCAACTTGGCGACACGCTCCTGCATCTTTTCTTTGTCGTAGTCAGAGGTGGCTTCCTCGATCTGCACACGAATCTGATTGACCCGAGCCTCGATATCGCTGGCCGAACCGGCGCCGTCGATCACGGTGGTGTTTTCCTTGCTCACCTGAACGCGCTTGGCCGAGCCCAGATCTTCAAGGGTAGCGGCTTCCAGACTCATGCCCACTTCCTCAGAGATCACCTGACCGCCGGTCAGGATAGCAATGTCCTGCAGCATGGCTTTTCGACGATCGCCAAAACCAGGCGCTTTCACAGCACAGACCTTGACGATACCTCGGATGTTATTCACCACGAGCGTGGCGAGGGCTTCACCCTCGATATCCTCCGCGATCACCAGAAGCGGACGACCGGCTTTGGCGGTGGCTTCCAGGACCGGGAGCATGTCGCGAATGTTGGAGATTTTCTTGTCGTGAATCAGGATCAGCGGGTTCTCAAGATCCGACTGCATGGACTCCTGATTGTTGATGAAGTAAGGCGACAGGTAGCCGCGATCAAACTGCATGCCCTCCACAACATCCAGCTCATTTTCGAGGCTCTTGCCTTCCTCAACCGTAATCACGCCCTCTTTGCCTACTTTCTCCATGGCCTCGGCGATGATGCCGCCCACGGACTCATCCGCGTTGGCAGAAACCGTACCCACCTGGGCGATTTCTTTGTGATCGGAGCAGGGCTTGGAAATGCCGGCCAGCTTTTCTACGGCCGCAGCAACGGCTTTATCGATACCGCGCTTGAGATCCATCGGGTTCATGCCGGCGGCGACAGACTTCATACCTTCCCGAAGCATCGCTTGAGCGAGCACGGTTGCGGTGGTGGTTCCGTCTCCGGCAACATCAGAGGTCTTGGACGCCACCTCTTTCACCATCTGAGCACCCATGTTCTCAAACTTGTCTTTGAGCTGGATTTCCTTTGCCACGGACACGCCGTCCTTAGTGATCGTGGGCGCGCCAAAAGACTTATCAAGCACAACGTTCCGACCTTTGGGGCCAAGCGTCACTTTCACGGCATCCGCAAGCGTGTTCACGCCGCGCAGTTTGGCGGCACGGGCGGCTTCGCCGAATTTCACTTCTTTAGCTGACATTATTTTGATCCTTTAAAAATGTTTTCGATTCGAACGGTCTGATGACGATTGAGATCAGCCTTCGATGACTCCCATGATGTCGTCCTCGCGCATCACCAGGACTTCCTCACCTTCGACCTTCACCTCGGTGCCGGAATATTTGCCGAACATCACCTTGTCCCCGACTTTGACGTCTGGGGTGATGCGCTCGCCATTGTCCTGACGCTTGCCGTTACCTACGGCGAGAACCTCACCGGTCATCGGCTTTTCAGTAGCCGAGTCAGGAATCACGATTCCGCCGGCGCTGGTTCGCTCCTCATCGAGTCGGCGCACCACAATGCGATCGTGCAGTGGTCGAATTTTCATCTGCTTTGTCTCCTAAAGTTTTGAGTAATGGAGGAAAATTGGGAGCCCAACGAACGTTAGCACTCGCCTTATTTGAGTGCTAATAATAGGGTCTAAAAACTTAAAGTCAAGTCTTAAGACAAAATTTATTCGTCAAGACGGCGAAATTCGCCCTCTACAACCCCTGAGGCGCGCGCACCGCCTGAGGCGTTTGGCGTGACCACAAAACGCATGAGCCAGGAGCTGATGACCCATCGACGCAGGGGCGGAACAACGCATAAAAAGCCAATCGCATCGGTGAAAAACCCCGGAGTAAGCAAAAGCGCGCCCGCCACTAAGAGGACCAAGCCCTCGGCAATCTCGAGCGCCGGCGTCTGACCCTGCCCGAGGGCATGCCGGACATGGGCCAGCGTCGTTAGACCCTGCCTTCGAACCAGCGCAGCACCCACAACCGCGGTGCCGACAACTGCCGCAATCGTCCAGTCCACCCCAAAATGGCCTCCCGCCTTGATCAGAAGATAAATCTCGAGGATGGGAACGACTAAGAAGATGAGAGCGAATACAGGCATTTAAGGCGAAAAACCGCGAATATTGGTTTTGCTGGATCAATCCCTATTTTAACTGCTCGGGAACGCCAAAAACTGACGCAAAGCCCGATAAGGCCCCTTCGATAAGAACATGCGAAAATAGGCGTGCAGTCATCCCCAAGAAGGATCTTACGGTTACCAGAGGGATTCTGCGCCTAGTTGAATCGATCAAAAAACCTTCAAATGCTCACAATTTTCACGTCTTCACGCCGGCCGTGGTTCAGGCCTTGGGTGGCCGGTTTGCTCGCACTTGGGTTGTTTCAGGCGACAACAGCCACAAAAGCCCAGGACGCAGACGAGCTTCTTGAGCCGGATCAGGCGTTTGCCTTTGCCACGGAGGTCATTGCCGCCGATCGGGTGGCTATCGAGTGGACCATCGCGCCGGGGTACTACATGTATCTCGACAAGTTCGCTTTTGAAGCCGGGCCGGCAGGGGTAGCCATAGCGGCGGTCGACCTGCCAAAGGGGAAAATAAAAAAGGATGAGTTTTTTGGCGACGTTGAGATATTTGAGCGATCGGCGCGAATCACGCTGGCGCTTTCCCGAACCCCTGATGATTCGGGCACTCTTGAGCTCAAAGCAACAGGTCAAGGCTGTAACGAGCCGATTGGGGTGTGTTACGCACCCATTGCGCATCAGACCTCTCTGACCCTGCCAACGAGTAACGCCGTCGCAAGCGGGGCGATTAATAGCGTCGCTGACCTTCAGCAGTTGCTCGGCACGGGATCGAACGAACCGGAGTTTCTGGACGCCGACCAGGCATTCTCGTTCGACATCGAGGCCGTCTCCTCGACCCGACTTCAAGCCCGGTTTCGTGTAGCGCCTGGCTATTACCTGTACCGAGACAAACTGAACGTCATCGCGGCCAGCGGTGGTGTGCTCGGCGACTGGGTCTCACCATCTGGGCGAATGAAACAGGATCCCTATTTTGGCGACGTCGAGATTTACGAGACCGACTTCACGGTTGACTTACCGTTTTCTGCATCGGCCGGGGCGACGCTCGCCGAGATGGTCGTGAGCTACCAAGGCTGCGCGGATAAAGGAATTTGCTATCCGCCAGCCAAAAAATCATTTCCCGTTGTGCTCTCAAAACTGATCTCTCCCGCCAGCGCCGACACGACGCCTTCCGAGAACGGCTCAACGCCGTCATCTGGCGAATCCCCGGTTTCACATAAGGAGCTCATCGGTTATCTGATTGCCGCCTTTGGAACCGGATTACTCCTGAGTTTCACGCCTTGCGTGCTGCCGTTGATTCCTATCCTGCTGGGCGGCGTCATCGGTCAGACGGGTGCGAGTCGCAGCCGATCCACCTGGCTCGCAGCCGTGTATGTGCTGGGGACGATCGCGACCTATGCGGTGATCGGCGCCGTCGCTGGCGCAACCGGTGAGCAACTGCAGGCATATTTCCAAAACATATGGGCTATCGGCACTATTGCCATCATTCTGGCCGTCATGGCGCTCTCGATGTTCGGGCTCTTTGAAATCCAGATGCCTTCGGCTCTTCAGTCCCGGTTGAGTACGGGCAGTCAACGACTGAGCGGCTCCGCTGGCGCGGTATTCATCCTTGGAGCAATCTCGGCGCTTATCGTGGGCGCCTGTGTATCGCCGCTGCTGATCTCTGTTTTGAGTATCGCCATCTTAAAGGGGGATCCATGGCTGGGTGGCGCGCTCATGTCTGCGATGGCGCTTGGTATGGGGGTCATCCTGATCGTGGCGGGGGCGGGAGCCACCTGGCTGATTCCCAAGAGCGGTGTCTGGATGGAGCGGGTAAAACAGTCCTTTGGCGTGATGCTGCTCGGAGTTGCGGTTTACCTCCTCGGGGCTGTCCCCGCCGTGCCGGTACTCCTTTTATGGTCTGCGCTATTCATCATCACCGGTGTTTACCTTGGTGCCGCCCGACACGTCGGTGACCGCCCGACGGGATGGACCCTGCTGTCAAAGGGCGTTGGAACCGTTGTTTTGATCTGGGGCGTTCTGGCAATGATCGGGGGCTTTAGTGGCGGTCGCGACATCCTTGCCCCCATTTCAATCCAAGGCTGGGGGACGCAAACCCGTGCCGAGCAACCATCTGAAACACTCGTCTTTGACAGCGTGGGCACCCTTGAGACGCTGAATTCCGAAATCGAGCGCTCAGCAAAAGCCAATCGCCCAGTCTTCATCAAGTTTTATGCGGACTGGTGCACAGACTGCGTGCGTATGGAAAAAACCACCTTTAGTGATCCGACCGTACGAGACGCGCTAAAGGACTATCGCCTTTTAAAGATTGACGTGACCGATCCTGACGACCCCGGCACCAAACCGATAAAGAAGCAACTTGGGGTGTTTGGCCCACCCGCCATGCTTTTCATGAACTCACAGGGCGTTGAGCAGCGCGAGCTGCGCCTTTACGGCTATCTCGGCGCATCGGACTTCATGACCCTGCTTGACAAGATTCGATAGCCGGATGACACGCCGGCGATGGCTGATGGCGCTGGGCGCAGGCGGTCTCGCGGTCGCCGTGGGTTATCTTAGCGCCGAGAAATTTCTCCATTCGTACCCGGCCGCGCCGGCGCTCAATAGCCTCCCCGCTTTTTCCCTCCCCACTACCGATGGCGAGGCATTTTCCTCAGAAACACTCTCGGGACGGATCACGATCCTGAATTTCTGGGCCACTTGGTGTGCGCCCTGCCGAAAAGAGATCCCGCTCTTGATTGCTACTCAAGCGATCCACGCCAGCACGGTTACTGTGATTGGTATCGCCATCGATGATCTCGAGGCAGTTCGACCTTTCGAAGACGAGATTGGCCTCGATTACGTTTCGCTAATAGGTAAGACCGAGGGGATCTCCCTAATGAGCGCCTTTGGTAACCCGGGACATCTGCCGTTTACCTTGGTTTTCGACGTCCGACATACAAGCCTGGCTGAAGACGCCCAGCTGAGTCAGCCCCGTTTTTTGGGCATCCATGATCTTGTCAGCACCTTAAAAGTTCATCGAAAATGACGCTAAATGTGTTTATCTGGACATAAATTAGGCAAAAGATCAGAATACGCTTCAAGAGAGCGTATTTATGTCCGACATCCTTCTACTCCATGGCCCTAACCTTAACCTGTTGGGCACGCGCGAACCTGGCATTTATGGCCATGACTCGCTTGAGGACATTAACGCGCGGGCCGAAGACCAGGCCGCCTCGGCCGGCGCCTCGCTGAGCACGCTGCAGTCCAATCATGAGGGCGATCTTGTGGATCGCGTCCAGCAGACGCTACATGATGGCACCCGGTTCATCGTGATTAACCCGGCAGCGTTTACGCACACCAGCGTTGCGTTGCGTGATGCCTTTGCGGCGGTGAATGTCCCGTTTATCGAGGTCCACATTTCAAACGTTCACGCGCGCGAGCCCTTTCGTCGGCAGTCGTTCTTCTCGGATCTGGCCCAGGCCGTCATTTGCGGATTAGGAACCGCGGGTTATACCGTTGCCATTGGTGCCGCGCTCACGCATTTGGGTTTTAGCGACCCTACCATCTGAAAAACAAATGGATATCAGAAAAATAAAAAAGTTGATCGAGATGCTCGAGGAATCGCAGCTCAATGAAATTGAAATCACCGAAGGGGAAGAGTCGATCCGGCTAAGCCGTTCAGGCACGCCGTCTCCGGTTTTTGCGCCCGCCCCCGTTCCAGCGCCAGCCCCCGCGCCGGTGTCGCCCGCCTACATCCCGGATCCGATGCCCACAAGCACCGCGCCCTCGGCGGACACCACCTCAGAAGCGGGCAGTGCCGTGAGCTCCCCTATGGTCGGGACGTTTTACGCCTCACCTAATCCAGACTCCAAACCCTACGTTGAGATTGGCAGCAAGGTAAGCGTGGGCGACACGCTATGCATGATCGAAGCGATGAAAATATTCAACCATGTCGAGGCCGAAGTCAGCGGCGTGGTGAAGAAAATCCTCAAGCGCAGCGGCGATCCCGTCGAATTTGGAGAGACCCTCTTCGTGATTGAGGAAAACGGCG
>JAYNKS010000085.1:0-3356 GCA_038111345.1 Gammaproteobacteria bacterium
TGGGTGCGCCGGGTTTTCATAGCGTGGCCCGAGAGGTCCAGGTCGCGCTGATTCCCTTGGGTGTGGGCAATCTCAGTCCTCTGGTTTTGGTCACAGTCCTGCTGGCGATCGTGGCGTGGTGGTTGCTTCGGCGCACGCAGCTTGGGATATGGATCCGGGCGGTGGGCGAAAATCCTGCGGCTGCGGATGTCGCGGGAATTCGGGTGAACGCGATTCGATTGGGCGCGGCTATCGCGGCTGGTGTCTTCGCGGGGCTGGCTGGCGCCTATCTCAGCATCGACTGGTTTGGCGCGGTAACGAAAGAAATTACCGCAGGGCGGGGCTTTATCGCGCTCGCGATCGTGGTGTTTAGCGGGCTGAATCCTTTGCTGGCTCTTTTGGGCGGTTTTATCTTCGGCTTTTTCGACGGGCTAGCCACTTGGGTCGCCACCTATCCCGGCATTAAGGAGATCATTCCCTGGCAGTTCGTCGCTATGGCGCCTTATGTGGTCACGCTCGCGGTCGTGGCAGGTGCGATTGGTCGTGTTCGGTTCCCCAGCGCCCTCGGTGTGCCGTATGTTCGAGAGTAGAGTGATCGCATAGAGCGCTTTTAAGAAGAGTAGAAAGAGAAAACGATGGCCAGTCACTCATCGACCAGAACGCCCGTTAAAAAAGGCGACGTCTTGCTGGAAGCCCGGGGCTTGTCGAAGGGTTTTCCAGGCGTTTGGGAGCATTTGATTCTCGATAAACTGGATTTTGATGTTCGGGCGGGCGAGGTGCACACCCTGCTGGGAGAGAACGGTGCGGGAAAAACCGTCATTGCGAATATCCTGTCGGGTTATTACGAAAAAACCGAAGGGGAGATTCTTGTTCGTGGTGTGCCCGTTCACCTTCGCTCCCCTCGTGAGGGGCTAGCGCACGGCATTGCCATGGTGCATCAGGAGTTGATGCTGGTACCGGCGTTCACAGTCGCAGAGAATGTCATGGTCGGTCTTGATGCGCCCGCTCTTTCATACGATATCTCAAGGGTAGAGCAAAAACTTGAGGAGCTAGTGGAGCGCTATGGTCTTCAGGTGGATCCTCGGGTTCGAGTGGAAGAGCTCTCGGCGGGTCAACAGCAGCGAGTAGAAATCCTAAAGGTGCTCTATCATGAGCCAGAGGTTTTATTGCTCGATGAGCCCACCTCTTTGCTCACGCCGCACGAGGCAGATCAGCTTTTTGTGGTGCTCCGGGCGATGGCCGATGAGGGCAAGGGCATTGTTTTTGTTTCGCACAAGATGCGGGAGGTGTTCGCTGTGTCTGATCGCGTGACCGTGCTGAAACTCGGCAAAATGCAGGGCACCTGTCATATTAGTGACACCAATGAGGAAGAGCTCACCCGCCGCACATTTGGTGAGACCGTGCCTGAATACATGGAGCGCCCTGCGGTTCAATCCGAAGCGCTTGCTCTCGAGACCCGCGCCCTCGTGCCCGCTGGTCTTCGAAAAAATCCTGACGCAAAAGGTATTTCAATAAAGGTCCGATGCGGCGAGATTCTGGGGCTGGCCGGCGTGTCTGGAAACGGCCAGACCGAATTGATCGAAGCCCTGACGGGAATGGTTCCACCTGACCGGGGAGAGGTATGGATTCTGGATCAAAACCTAACCGGTCAGCCACCAAGAGTCTTCATCGATAGAGGCGTGGCCCACATTCCAGAGCGCCGAAAAGAGATTGGAATCGTTGAGCAAATGTATGTCGCGGAGAACGTGGCACTCAAGGACTATCGAAAGCAGCCCTTTTCGAAGGCAACCGTGCTGAACCGTGGGGTGATTTCAGATCACGCTGCGCAAATCGTTAAAAAATTCAATGCGCTGGTGCCGGATCTCTGGGAGACCGAGTGCCGGATTCTTTCCGGTGGCAATGTGCAGCGCCTCATTCTGGGACGCGAAACGTGGCGTAAGCCCCCGGTGATTATTGCTTCTCATCCCACTGAGGGTCTGGACGCACGAGCGATCCGACACACTTGGGAATTATTTCTTGAACTTCGGGCTTTGGGATCCGGGATTTTGTTGGTCTCTGAAGATCTTGACGAGATCATGAGCCTATCGGATCGCATTGCCGTCATTTTTGACGGCGAGATTGTGGGCACCGTGGATGGGAAGGGCGCGAATCGAGAGAACCTAGGGAACTGGATGGCAGGCGGAATCGACCGCGCGGCCTAGCCATGTGTTGAGCGGGCATGGGCGCACCCGGATAAGAAATCGCCGGCCGTTAAAATGGCTCAACTGAGAGCCCGGCGTTCCCCTAAATTATTGAGATCACAAAGACATGTCAGACGACCCCTTTTGGTCCAGCCTCAGCGACCTGATGCACAAGGCCTATGCCCCGTATTCTCAATTCCCGGTTGCGGCCATCGTTCGATCGACATCGGGTGCGATGTACCAGGGAATTAATGTCGAAAACGCGGCTTACCCGCAGGGTTGGTGTGCCGAGGCCAGCGCGATTGCGGCCATGGTGACGGCTGGCGAGCTTGGAATTCAGGAAATTGCCGTGATGGCAGCAGGCGATGCCCTTTGCACGCCGTGTGGGGGATGCCGCCAGAAGATCCGAGAATTTGCGGGCCCGGATATAAAGATTCATTGTTATGGGCCCGAGGGATTGAGGGCCACGTTTACGTTGGATGACCTTTTGCCCCACTCATTTGGACCCGATCACCTGAGATGAACACTTCTTTCGATTCCGCCGTTGCGGACATCAAGCGGCACATGAAGGAGCGGGCTCCCGAGATAGCCATCATTTTGGGTAGTGGGCTAAGCGATTTCGCTCAGAACGTTGAGGATCCTCTTGTTGTGCCCTATCAAGAGTTGGCAGGGTTTCCTCAATCAGGTGTCGCGGGTCATGTCGGAAACCTGGTCCTGGGCGAGTTGTGCGGCCGTGAGGTCGCCTGCCTGCAGGGTCGATGGCATGCCTACGAGGGCCACGCGCTTGCGGATATCGCAACGCCGATTCGCGCGCTCCAGCAAGTGGGCTGCCATACCCTCGTGAGCACCTGTGCGGCAGGGAGCCTTCGCGAGAACATGCCGCCGGGCAGTCTGATGATGCTGACGGATCATATTAACTGGACCGGGTTGAGCCCGCTGGTCGGTGCGAATGACGAGGGTCTTGGGCCCCGCTTTACTGACATGAGCCAGGCCTATGACCATAAACTACAAGATCTTCTGAGCCAGGCGGCCGCTGCTGAGGATCTAACGCTGCACCAGGGCGTTTATCTTTGGTGCCTTGGACCGAGTTTTGAAACCCCGGCGGAAATACGGGCGTTTGGTGTGCTGGGCGCGGACGCGGTGGGGATGTCGACCGTGCCGGAAGTGATCGTGGCCTGCCACCGAGGGATGCAGGTG
>JAYNKS010000085.1:3366-7415 GCA_038111345.1 Gammaproteobacteria bacterium
GTGGCATGCGTGTCGCGGCGGTTGCCGTGATCACCAACTATGCAGCCGGGATGCAGTCCGGTCTCTCGCATGAGCAGACGCTTGCGGGGGCGGCAGAGGCCGCGCCGCGATTAACCCGATTGCTGCCGAATTTTTTAAGTCGTTTGTAAGGCTTTTGCTATGAGCGATCCATCGATTAAGTTGGTTGAATCTTTACAGCCGTCACACGGTGCTCCGGCTGCAAATGTCATTCGGCCTTTGGATCTCAATGCCGTGGCGCGCGTGCGCGTAAATCGAAGCTCAGTAGAGCGTCGCTGCGCAACGCTCGCCGGACGACGAACGGTGAAAAAAGAGTGGCAGGCGGCATGGCTCTTGCGGGCGATGACCTGCATCGATCTGACCACTTTAGATGGTGCCGATACGCCCGGGACCGTTAGACGTCTTTGCGCAAAAGCGAGAATGCCGCTTCGGTCTGATCTGGCTGCTGCCCTGGGGGCCGAAGATCTCAAGGTAGGCGCGGTCTGCGTGTATCCCTCACTGGTAAGAGAAGCGGTGGAGAATTTGCGAGGCAGCTTTATGCCTGTGGCCTCTGTTGCCGCTGGATTTCCCGACGGCCTGACGCCACTGTCGACTCGGATAGCGGAGGTAGCGGTAGCCCGTGAAGAAGGGGCTACCGAGATCGATATCGTTATCCGTAGGGGCTGGGTGCTGACGGGGCAGTGGCAGGCACTTTACGATGAGATTTGTGCGTTTCGTGAAGCTGCGAAAGGAGTTCACCTGAAGACGATTCTTGGCACAGGGAATCTGGCAAGTTTCAGCAACATTGCCAAAGCAAGCTTGGTCGCAATGATGGCAGGTGCAGACTTCATCAAGACCTCTACGGGCAAAGAGGGGGTTAATGCAAATTTGCCGGTGAGTCTAGTGATGTTGCGTCAAATTAGGCAGTTCCATCAGAGTCATGGAGTCAAAGTGGGCTTCAAACCCGCGGGAGGCATCCGCGCGGCGAAAGACGCGCTTTCGTATCTCACCTTAATGAAGGAAGAGCTTGGTCATGAGTGGATGAACGCCGACTATTTTCGACTTGGCGCCTCTGGTTTGTTGGGGGATATTTCGCGACAGCTTGAGCATTTTGTAACGGGCCGCTACTCCGCCGCGCACCGGCATGCGATGGGGTAGCCAGATGTCTAGGGTGCGAGAACTTTTCGAGCAGATGGACTACGGGCCGGCCGCAGAGGACGCGTCATTTGCAAAAGCGTGGATAGGCCAGCACGGCGGCACGTTCGGTCATTGGATAGACGGCGATTGGGCAGCGCCCGCCTGCGTTTTTGATTCGACTAATCCAGCGACATCTGAATGTCTTGCCAAGGTGGGTAAGGCGAATGCCGCAGATATCGATTTAGCGGTAGGCGCCGCCCGCCGAGCGCTCGAGCCCTGGCGGCAACTGGGTCCTGAAGGGCGTGCGCGCTGTCTTTATGCGCTCGCGCGGCAGATTCAAAAACACGCCCGACTGCTGGCTGTGCTTGAAACGCTGGACAACGGTAAGCCCATACGCGAAACCCGAGATATCGACATCCCGCTCGTGGCCCGTCATTTTTATCACCACGCCGGATGGGCAAATCTCGTGGAGTCCGAATTCCCCGAGACAAGTCCCTATGGTGTCGTGGGTCAGGTGATCCCCTGGAATTTTCCACTGCTGATGCTCGCGTGGAAAGTTGCGCCCGCTCTCGCCGCCGGCAATACCGTGGTTCTCAAGCCTGCTGAATATACAAGCCTGACGGCGTTGTGCTTTGCGGAGCTGACTCGCTACGCCGGGTTGCCCAACGGCGTTTTGAATATCGTGACCGGTGACGGCGAAACCGGCCGTCTGCTGGTCGCTCATAACGACATCAATAAGATCGCCTTCACCGGTTCGACCAATGTGGGTCGTGAGATACGGGAGGTTAGCGCCGGCAGTGGTAAGGGGCTCACCCTGGAGCTCGGCGGCAAATCACCCTTTATCGTTTTTGCAGATGCGGATCTGGATGGCGCCGTCGAGGGCGTGGTTGACGGCATTTGGTTCAACCAGGGTCAGGTCTGTTGCGCCGGATCACGGCTGCTGATTCAGGAATCGATCGAGGATGATTTCCTGGCTCGGCTGCGCCGCCGGATGCAGACGTTGCGAGTAGGCGATCCGTTGGACAAAGCAATCGATATGGGCGCTATCGTTCATCCTAGTCAACTGCGAACCATTCAGGCTTATGTCGATGGCGCCATTCAGGAGGGTGCTACCTGTTGGCATGCCGAGCACCCGCTACCTGACCAAGGATCTTATTTTCACCCAACCTTGGTCACCAAGGTCTCGCCCGCGCATAGGATTGCCAGCGAAGAAGTATTTGGCCCCGTGCTGGTCTCCATGACGTTCAGAACGCATGCGGAAGCGATCGAGATCGCCAACAATACGCGATATGGCCTGGCCGCAAGTATCTGGAGCGAAAACATCAATGTCGCGTTGGATGTGGCTTCGAAAGTAAAAGCGGGCGTCGTCTGGATCAATTCAACCAACGAATTCGATGCGGCGAGTGGCTTTGGGGGATACCGGGAGTCGGGCTTCGGTCGCGAAGGCGGACGAGAGGGTCTGGCCGCCTATCGAAAACATCGGGTTGATATGGCTCCCGATGCGGCGGCGCCCGTAATGCCGGGCGAGGTCACCGCAACTCGCCTGTCCGATCGTTTAGATCAGACGGCCAAGCTATACGTGGGTGGAAAGCAAACCCGACCCGATGGCGGTTACAGCCGTCGGGTGGCGTCCACGGATGGCGCTTTGGCTGGTGAAATAGGCGAGGGAAACCGAAAAGATATCCGCAATGCTGTGGAAGCGGCTCATGGCGCGAGCGGATGGGCAAAACTTAGTGCACATGGTCGGGCACAGGTCTTGTTTTTTCTTGCGGAAAATCTTCAAAGCAGGGCTGATGAATTTGCTTATCGCATATCCCATTTAACCGGCGACGATGGTCAGCGAGAAGTGGCGGAGGCGATTACGCGAGTATTTTTTTACGCGGGCTGGTGCGATAAGTACGAGGGTGTAGTGCATCAGCCCCCGGCCGGGAAAATCGTTCTGGCCATGCCCGAGGCGCTGGGCGTGGTGGGCGTGGTGTGTCCCAATCGCTACCCCCTCCTTGGGCTACTGTCCTTAGTGACGCCCGCGATTGCTATGGGCAATTCGGTTATTGCCATTCCTTCTGAGCAGGCGCCGCTCGTGGCGACGGATTTTTATCAGGTCCTGGATACATCGGATGTGCCAGCCGGGGTCGTAAACATCATCACAGGGACGCGAGCGACTCTCGGCCATGAACTTGCCCGGCACGATCACGTCGATGCCCTTTGGTGCGCGGTGCATCAGGAGTTGGCCACTGAGGTTGAGACATTATCAATCGGGAATCTGAAACAGACCTGGACGTTTTCCGGCGATCGTGACTGGATGGATCGAAGTCTAGGGCAGAGTGTGGAATTTCTTCGCCGCGCAACGCAGGTCAAAAACCTGTGGACTCCTTATGGCGAATAAAGTTCTCTTTTGGGGTGATCTAGCACGGGTGCAATACTGAGCCGATTAGCTAAAGGTCTTGTTGTAGGGCAAGGTGTCCGATTTGGATGAGAAGGTGTGCAATTCGGTCTCATAAGAGTTAGGGAGAATAAGCTCTATCTATTAAATCCCGCCGATGTGAATGCCTCAATTAGATGTGCTTTGGATAAAGAAGCGTCGGCGGTGATAGAAGGTCCCGCGTTTAAGCGAGTGCAAACAAGATGGAATTCTGAGGAGCGCAGACAGTGTATCTATCCTTGCAAGCTGGTCGTGGAATCGCGGCGTTGCTCGTCGTGATTTTTCATCTCGGCTCTATCGTGGGTGCCGATAAGTATTTTGACATCCCAGCTCTTTTGATCCCCTATGCATTAGGCGGGACCGGAGTTCACTTCTTTTTTATCCTTAGCGGGTTTGTAATCTACTCCGCCCATTGCGATGACTTTTTTCAGCCTAGGAAATATCTGCCATACGTGGCGAAGCGGTTAATTCGCATCTACCCTATTTATTGGAT
>JAYNKS010000086.1:0-7382 GCA_038111345.1 Gammaproteobacteria bacterium
ACCTGGGACACAACCGCAGCGTGGCGGAAATCGTTGATGCCGCGGTACAGGAAGACGTTCAGGGTATCGCGGTCAGTTCTTATCAGGGTGGGCATACTGAATTTTTCTCTTACATGATCGACATGCTTCGGGAACGCGGCCGCGGAGATATTCGGCTCTTTGGCGGCGGTGGCGGGGTCATCGTGGAAGATGAGATAAACGCCCTGCACGATTATGGCGTGGCCAAGATTTATTCGCCGGAGGACGGCCAGAAGATGGGTCTTCAGGGAATGATCGATGACATGTTGGCGCGGGCGGATTTCTACCCTGCCGACGAGCCCAGTGAGACGCTCGACGGTATTGATCGTATCGACGGCGCCTTTTTGGCGCGCGTGCTGACTGAAATCGAAAATGACTCACTTAGTGAGTTTTTGCTCCGGCAAGTCAGAGCCGGCGCCGGGCGCCTGGCGGGCCAGGTGCCCGTGCTTGGGATCACCGGAACGGGCGGATCGGGCAAGTCATCCCTAACCGATGAATTGATCCTTCGCTTTCGAATCGACTTTGAGGATCAGCTGAGGATCGCCGTTCTCGCGGTAGACCCGACCCGACGCAAGACTGGGGGCGCGCTGCTTGGAGACCGGATTCGCATGAATGCAATCGACGGGCACCAGGTCTTTTTTCGCTCTCTGGCCACTCGAGGCGCGGGCGGTGAAATTCCGCCTCAGTTAGGGGACATGGTCGCGGCCTGCCGTTGCGCCGGCTTCGATCTCGTGATTGTCGAGACGCCCGGCATTGGGCAGGGAGACGCCGGGATTGTGGCCGAGGTGGACACTGCGCTGTACGTCATGACACCGGAATTTGGGGCGGCGTCGCAGCTCGAAAAAATCGAGATGCTCGACTATGCAGACGTGGTAGCCATCAACAAATCAGACCGAAAAGGGGCGAAGGACGCCCTGAGAGACGTGCGCAAGCAGATGCAGCGAAACCGCGCAGACTTCTCCCGGTCGGTGGAGGATATGCCGGTCTTCGCTACCATGGCGTCTCGGTTCAATGATTCAGGCGTGACCGATTTTTACCGATGCGTAAGAGATTCGCTCCAACAGCATGGCCTGCGTGCGGATTCCGATATTCTCAGCAAGGCAAGGCCCGCGCACTCATCCAGCGCCACCATTGCGTCTGACCGTGAGCGTTACTTGTCAGAGATCTCGGCGACCGTGCGTGGCTATCACGACAAAGCGAGCGCGCTCGCTGCACTGGCGAGACGCCATCAGCATCTTCATACGGCGATCGAGTTACTCGGTCAGCAAGGCGAATCAACCGCGGCGCTTCAGGCGCTTGTGGATGAGGCAGCAAACGCACTGGGCCCGCACATGCTGGAGAAGATAAACGGGTTTGATGCGCTCAAGGCGCGTTATGAAGCCGAGACGCTTCAATTTGAGGTACGGGGTCAGTCGCGCGAGATGGACCTTAAATTTACGACCCTATCGGGCACACGCGTGTCGAAGGTCAGTCTGCCCCGCTATCACGATGCCGGTGACCGCCTGAGTTGGCTGCTTCAGGAGAACGTGCCCGGGGCATTTCCATTTACCGCCGGGGTGTTTCCGTTCAAGCGTGACAACGAGGATCCCACCCGCATGTTTGCAGGCGAGGGCGACGCGACGCGTACCAATCGCCGCTTCAAACTTCTTTCAGCTGAATCAAAAGCAAAACGTTTATCCACCGCCTTTGATTCTGTGACCTTGTACGGTGCCGATCCGGCTTTGCGGCCGGATATCTACGGAAAAGTAGGAACCTCTGGGGTCTCGATCGCCACCTTAGATGACATGAAGACCCTGTACTCTGGGTTTGATCTTTGCGATCCGCTGACCTCGGTTTCGATGACGATTAACGGCCCGGCGCCCACGGTGCTGGCTTTTTTCCTCAACACGGCAATTGATCAGCAGGTGGAGAAATTCTGCGAGCGCGAAGGACGGGAACCCGATCCTGCCGAACGCGCCGGACTAAGAGCCTGGGCGCTCGAAAATGTTCGGGGAACCGTTCAGGCCGATATCCTTAAAGAGGATCAGGGTCAGAACACCTGCTTATTTTCAACAGACTTTAGTCTGAGAATGATGGGTGATATTCAGGCGTATTTCATTGATAACCGGGTGCGAAATTTTTACTCGGTGTCTATCTCTGGCTATCACATTGCTGAAGCGGGCGCGAATCCGATTACGCAGCTGGCTTTGACGCTGTCGAACGGCTTTACCTACGTCGAGTCGTATCTTGCCCGGGGCATGGCGATTGATGACTTTGCTCCGAATCTTTCTTTTTTCTTCTCAAACGGAATGGATCCGGAATACACCGTGCTGGGCCGGGTTGCTCGACGCATCTGGGCGATAGCTATGCGGGACCGCTACGGCGCCAACGAGCGTAGCCAGAAGTTGAAGTACCACATCCAGACGTCGGGTCGATCGCTGCACGCACAGGAGATGAGTTTCAACGATATCCGTACGACCCTGCAGGCGTTAATCGCCGTGTATGACAACTGCAATAGTCTGCATACCAATGCTCACGATGAAGCTTTTACCACGCCAAGCGAAGAGTCTGTGCGACGCGCCCTCGCGATTCAGATGATTATCAATCGGGAGTGGGGTCTAGCTGGGAACGAGAATCCTAATCAGGGCAGCTTCATTATTGAAGAATTAACCGACCTCGTGGAGCAGGCGGTTCTGGCCGAGTTTGATCGATTGTCGGAGCGTGGCGGTGTGCTCGGCGCGATGGAGACCGGATATCAGCGTGGCCAGATTCAGGAAGAGTCGCTTTATTACGAGACCCGAAAGCACGATGGCACATACCCCATCATTGGCGTCAATACGTTTTTGGCGTCAGAGGAAACGGAGAAATCGCCGGTAGAGCTGGCTCGTGGAACCGAGGCCGAAAAGCAAGGTCAGCTCGAGCGTCTTCGTGCATTTCATACGCTCCACGAACAAACCGCAGAGGTGGCTATTGAGGCCGTTAAAAGGGCGGCGTTGCTGGGAGAGAATGTGTTCTACCCCTTGATGGAGGCGGCTCGCGTTTGCTCATTAGGGCAGCTTACGCAGGCGTTCTTTGAGGTAGGCGGGAAGTATCGTCGCGGAATGTAAGCACGCGCTTTGCCCGGGCGCCGTACAGCAGGCCTGGCATCAGGTCGTAAAAAAATAACAACTAAGAGGCCACGTCTTGGCGATTTCACCCTCCTTGCGTCGTAATGTATTGATCCTCTCAGGCTGCCAGGCGCTGATGTTGTCTGGCAGTTCGCTGATGATCGCGACCTCTGCATTAATCGGGTTTGCGTTGTCGGAGGACAAATTGTGGGCAACGCTCCCGATCGGCTGCCTGTTCCTGGGCACGTTGCTGTCGACCTACCCCGCATCGATGATCATGAAACGGATTGGCCGTCGTGCGGGTTTCATGATTGGGCCGATCTTTGGCGTCGCGGGCGCCGTACTGACGCTGGTTGCGATTATGGACCAGAGCTTTGCGCTCTTTTCCGCAGGCTCTTTTCTGATCGGCGTGTTAAATGGGGTGGGGTATTACTACCGCTTTGCGGCCGCCGATATCAGTGACGATGTCTACAGAAGCCGGGCGATCTCCTGGGTGTTGGTGGGTGGAGTCCTCGCTGCGTTTATCGGCCCGAATCTTGCGAGCTTCAATCGCGATCTGATTAGCGGCTATCCCTTTGCCGGAAGTTACGCAAGCTTGATTGTGGTATACGCGCTTTCGGTCGTTTTGGCTTCGCGTCTTGATATCCCAAAGCCCGGTACCGAAGAACGCGCGGGTCGGCAAAGGAGCCTGTGGGAAATTGCCAGGCAGCCGACGTTTCTGGTGGCTGTGGTCAGCGCTATGGTGGCCTACGGCGTGATGAATCTGGTCATGACCTCGACGCCGCTCGCCATGGCGGGTCATAACCATTCGTTTTCCGATACGGCTTTGGTTATTCAGTGGCACGTCATCGCGATGTTCACGCCGTCGTTCTTCACGGGCCACCTGATCGCGCGTTTTGGCACCCTTCGGGTGATGGCCGCTGGTGCTATCGTACTTTTTGCAAGCGTAGCGGTTGCTCTGCACGGCATAAGCGTGACCCACTTTGTCGTGGCGCTGATTTTCTTGGGGCTGGGCTGGAATTTTCTTTTTATCGGTGCGACCCATCTGGTTACGCAAAGCTATGTACCGGCTGAAAAAGCAAAAACGCAGGGCTTGAATGACCTTCTGGTCTTTTCAACTGTTGCGCTAACGGCGCTCACCTCAGGGATGGTGCACGAAATTGCCGGGTGGGAAATGCTGAACGAATTGGTTCTGCCGGCCATCGGCGTTGCGCTTGGCGCGATTCTCCTGCTCGGTTGGTTCCGCCGACAAAGCGAAGCCAGGGCCACTTGAGTTACGGAATTATCCCGCCCTGCGAATCCATTGGCTAACAAAGCCTCTTTTGGACAGGACCACGACGTTCCCGATAAGGATCAACACGACACCCACCAGTGCGCGCATCTGCCATTGGTAACCCTCCACCCAGGTCGACAGAGCGAGCGCCACGATAGGGAAGAGCACGGTGGCATAAGCCGCATTTTCAGGTCCTATTCGGCCGACCAGCGTGAGGTACGTTCCAAAAGCGATGGCGGAGGCGAACAGGGAAAGAAACACCAGTGACCCGACATAGGACGCGCTGAGATCAATTTCGAAAGGGGAGTCGGCCCAAAGGCTGTATGCCAGAAGAAAAAGAGCGCCGTAAGCCATGCCAATGGCATTCGCCGGTGCCACGGCGATGCCGTGCAGTTGGTTGCGCGCTGAGATGATGTTACCTAGCGAGGCCGAGTAGGTGGCGAGCACGCTCAGGCCGATGGCCACCAACGCCTCGTGACCTGATCGCGAGATCTCGGGCCAGAAAACGAGCCCCATTCCCCCTAGGCCAAAAGTCACGCCAACGAGTGTGCGAGGGTGAATCGATCGATTCAGGAAAAAGACGCCATTAAAAATGTTCATGACCGTGATCATCGAAAAGATAACGGCCAGCAAGCCAGTGGCCAGATGGAATGCTGCGCGATAGAAGAGAATGTAGTTCAGGCAAAAAAGACAAAAGCCCATCATGGCTAGATAGAGGTGATGGCGAATGTCGATTCGAAGCGAAATGCCTCGAATTGCGCACCATCCGACAAGAACGACTGAGGCCAGCACGAAGCGGTAGACGATCGAGACCTCTGGCGCCACCACTCCAATTTGGAAGTGAATCGCCAGCCAGCTGGATCCCCAAATCAGTACCGTGAGTCCATAAAGTCCCAGCGTGTTCAAAGATATGTCATCACTTTCCTGGGAGAGCCGGCGGTCGATAAGGACGCCAACGACCGGTCAGATGATCAGGCTAACTGAGCCGCGGTTTCGGATAGCGTCTGCTCGTTAATGATCGCTGCGTAATCAGGCGGGTTACCATGGCGGCGAAAGGTCTTTTTCACAATACCGGCCAGGTTGGGCTTTTTCTCTGCTGCCGTTTCGCCTTTGCCAATGCCGCCCCCAAATTCAATAATACTGTCACAGCCTGTTTCCACAGCGTAAAGCAGGTTGTTATGCCAAAGCACCGGGTTGAACAGTTGAGAAAAAAGAGCCGCCCGGATCGCATTGGGCTCGGGCGTGTGGAAGACACCTGACGCGTTCGACAGCACGTCCATTTTGGGTTTTTGAATCGGCGCCCCAGACAAGGTTTCGCGAAATTCTATGGCAGCCGCGATCATGTAAAAGGTATGAAATGCACCTTCTGTTTTTAGTCGGGCGGAGCGCTTGCCAGGATGCAGGGTCTCAAGCGTGCCTATGAGAGCGTCAAGATCATGCGCTCTACCGCCGACTACCGTCTGATCCGGAAGATTGCATGCGGCCACCGCGCAGTAGTGGTCTTCCGCCAGCTTTTTCGCTTCGTCCAACGGCAGGGGGAGTGCCTCCATCTCGCCGTCGCCCAATTCGCTCATCAGGCGTCCTCGCTCGCTAACCAGGCGCAAGGCCGATGCAAAATCAAGCGCGCCCGCCGCTACCAGAGCAGAGTATTCGCCAAGGCTGTGGCCCGCGGCAGCGCGTGGCTGTGCGGCCGTGGGGATTTCCTGTTGAAAAGCGCTAAGGCAGGCAATTTCATGGGTCAGCAAAACCGGTTGGGTAAAGCGCGTCAGATGAATCTGGTTGTCGGCATCATCGAATGACAAGGCGGCCATGTCGTACCCAACGATGTCGCTAGCCTCAGCATAAAGTTTTTTGACGACATCGAATCGTTCGTATAAGTCTCGACCGATGCCCGGGTATTGGGACCCCTGGCCCGGAAACACGAAAAGGGGGTGCTTAAATTTTGCTGTCATAGGTCGTTTGGTTTCGGATACAGGTTCGATCAATGCTGAAGCTAAATTTTATCTCGTGGCTACCCGCGCGGTCCTGAGCGCTTGCCCTTGGAGTCGTCTGCGCGGCTGAGCAGTTTTACCCTTAACGGTCTCATTTGAGAACCGACTGGCGAATAGGGGGCCGACGATATCGCCTGAACGGACGGCTATGGGCAGATAGGAAGAAGATATTGATGCGTTGCAAAAATCACTCGATGCATTTTCTTTCAGGCAGATGCTGGGAGAATGCCTTATTAAAAGAGTGATTTACCCGCCAATTAAATTTAAGTTATTGATTATTATATTAAATAAAAAAAATCCCGCCGAAGCACGCTTGGGCGGGAGAATAATTGGAGGAGGATATGAAAAAGAAATTGTGCAATGCACAAAAACTGGGGAGATCTTAAAGGCCGGCTGGGCTTCTGTCAAGGCGCCGCTTCCGATGGCCTCTGGGGGTGTCCATGGGTAGCCAGAGCCTCCCCTCTCGGTAAGAATCATCGCCACCGCAAAAGCAACTGGCTGCTATGACCCTTCTCATCGCCCGCCATGGGCAGACCGACTGGAATCTCGCGCGTCGTTGGCAATCCCGAAGTGATATTCCCCTTAACGCCACTGGCGTGACTCAGGCGGATTCGCTCGCGCTGCAGCTGCTTGCTGAACAATACCGACCGGTTCGTATCATTTCCTCGCCGTTATCACGGGCTCGTCAGACGGCTGAGATAATGGGCAGGGTTTTAGGGTTGTCTGTGGAGGTTGATCAACGACTAACTGAACTGGATCTGGGCGAATGGGAGGGACGCTTAGAGGCAGAGCTGCGAGCGGAAGATCCGGCTCGCTACGACCATTGGCGATCGGAAGGCTATTTAATCGCCCCGCCGGGCGGCGAGAGTCTTTTTGATGTAGCCGAGCGAGTGCGGCCGCTGGTGACCGAATTAAAGACCGACCCCGGTGATCTTCTGCTTGTTGGACACCAGGGAGTCAATATGGCTCTTAAAGCAGAACTCTCTGGTTGTTTTGAGCCGCGCTGTCTGGAGC
>JAYNKS010000087.1:0-7359 GCA_038111345.1 Gammaproteobacteria bacterium
ATCGGCGCTGGCACTGCTCGCCAGCGTCGGGCTCGCCAGTGTGTTGCTGGTGGGGGTCGACCTGCCCGTTGTCTCGTTTTCGGCTGTCGTCGCGGCGCTCGCCTTTGCATCGCTGGCCGGCATGGTCGGCATCATCGGGCTCGCCCGCGCCCACCCCGAAGATCCCGCTTCTCTGACCTCATCGGCGCCTACGCCGGATTGGCGGGTTAGCCTTCAGCATCTGTCTGGGCTGTCGACCTACCTGGGCGTTCCCCTGGGCCATCTGCTGGGACCCTGGATCACCTGGATGATATGGAGACGTCACGCGCCGTGGCTGGATGCGAACGGCCGCGCGTCGCTTAATTTCGCGCTAACGGTGAGCATACTTTTTGTGAGCGCGCTGCTCATGATTTTCTTCTTTGTTGGATTTCTACTGATAGGCCTGCTGTTCGTGTTTCACATCTGGGTGTTGGTGAGAAACGCGTGGCGGGCCTCCGTCAACCTGCCGGCCGTCTATCCCCTGTCGATCAAGTTTTTACGCTAGAGCGTCGCAAAGACTTTTCGAGCCGCATCGATCGTCTGCTCAATTTCATCTGACCCGTGCGTGATGGATACGAAACCGGCCTCGAAGGCCGACGGTGCAAGATACACACCGTGATCCAGCATGCCATGGAAAAACTTTTTGAATCGCGCGCTGTCGCAGGTCATGACCTCGGCAAATGATGTCACCTTTGCTTGCTCGGTAAAAAACACTCCGAACATGCCTCCCACCGCTTCGGTCGCCATAGGAATACCAGCCGAGCGGGCCGCTTCAGAAAGGCCATCCACTAGCTCACGGGTGGTTTGAGTCAGCCGATCAAAGAATCCATCGGCTGCGATTTTGGTCAGGGTCGCAATACCCGCGGACATCGCCAGTGGATTGCCCGATAAGGTACCCGCCTGGTACACCGGCCCCAGCGGCGCCAGGTGCGCCATGATGTCTGCCCGACCGCCAAACGCCCCAACAGGCAATCCACCGCCCAGCACTTTTCCAAGCGTGGTGAGGTCGGGTCGAACATCATAGAGGCCCTGAACACCTCCCAGCCCAACACGAAACCCCGTCATCACCTCGTCAAAAATCAACACCGCACCGCTTTGATCGCAAACCTCTCGCAGCGCCTCGAGAAATCCCGGGCGCGGCGTGATGCAGTTCATATTGCCCGTCACCGGCTCTACGATGATGGCCGCGATCTCTGATCCTCGCTCCGCGAATACCTGCCGGAGTTCTTCTATGTTGTTGAACTCGAGGGTCAGCGTGTGCCGGGCCGCGTCCGCCGGCACGCCCGGTGAGGTGGGGATACCAAGCGTGAGAGCGCCAGAGCCCGCTTTGACCAACAGACTATCGGCATGGCCGTGATAGCAGCCCTCGAATTTAATCAGCGTATCGCGGCCCGTGAACCCGCGCGCGAGTCGAATCGCGCTCATGGTCGCCTCGGTTCCGGAGTTGACCATGCGCACCTTCTCCATGGAGGGCACCGCCTCGCAGACCCGATGCGCAAGCTCAGTCTCAAGCGCGGTGGGCGCACCATAACTCAGGCCACGCGTGGCTGCGGTTTGAACGGCCGCGACCACGTCCGGGTCAGCGTGCCCCAGGATCATCGGACCCCACGACCCCACATAATCAATGTAGCGCTGGCCATCGGCTCCAAAAAGAAAAGGGCCTTGCGCGCGCTCAATAAAAATCGGCGTGCCCCCAACAGACTTGAAGGCCCGTACGGGAGAATTAACGCCACCAGGTATGACCTTGCAGGCGCTGTCAAAAAGGCTTTTGTTCGTATTTGTCATCACATTGCTCCGTCGTCACTGCGTCATCTGCACGCCTCTTCTGTCGCGACTGCACTACCAAGGTCGAGCTTTGGCAAAAGACGCACACAGAGGGTGGGCTAGAATCCGGCACTCCCTGTTTCCCAAAACCACCGCTCTTATGGCCAATCGAACCTTCATGTGCATCATTTGCGGCTTCGTTTACGACGAGGCTCAGGGGTGGCCGGAGGACGGTATTGCCCCGGGAACCCGATGGGAGGACATTCCTGACGACTGGCAGTGCCCCGACTGCGACGCAACCAAAGCGGACTTTGAGATGATTGAAATCTAACCCGCCTGCCGTATGAAGTCGACCGGGAACTAGGCGAGTCTGGCTAACTCCGCCGCCGTCAAGGCAAAGACCACAGCTTCCTCGCTCTCTGACATTAACCACATAAACGGAAGATCCGGATAAGCATTCTCCACCGCGGGCTGTGCGCTCCCGGCCTCGACAATCAGCATGCCGTTGGGGTTCAGATGATGCACGGCCTCCCGTAACAAGCGATCGATGAAGTCGAGGCCCTGACCACCTCCAGAAAACGCAAGCTCCGGCTCAAACCGATACTCGTCGGGCAGGGCCCGCATCAGCACATCACTGACATAAGGCGGGTTACACACGATGAGGTCGTAGCGCCGGTCGGGCAAAGCCGAGAAAAGATCCCCCTCTACCAAACGGACCCGATCCGTCACCCCGTGATCCCGGGCGTTGATTGCCGCCACTTCAAGGGCGGCTGTGCTTAGGTCGCTCGCGTCTACCTGCGCTTCGGGAAACGCCAGGGCAAGCGCCACCGCAATACAGCCGCTTCCAGTGCACAGATCAAGTATTGATTTCACCTCGCCGGCCGGTAGCCAGGGCTCAAAGCGGTCGGGAATCCACTCACCAATATGCGATCGCGGAACAATGGCCCGCTCGTCAATGAAAAACTCATGTCCGGCAAACCAGGCTCGGTTGATCAGATACGCCAGCGGTTGGCGAGTCGTCAGGCGCCGCTCAAGAAGCGCCTGGATGTTTTTTATCTGGCGCTTATCCAGAACGCTTTCCCAAGGGGGCTCTGGATCGCCGACGTCAAAACCGCCCGCCTCAAGTACCAACCAGGCGGCTTCATCGAAGGCGTTATCGGTGCCGTGCCCAAAAAAAAGGTCGGCGCCGGCCAGCTGATCCGCAACCTCGACAACCATCTCTTCCAGCAACATGGGCTTGGCTTTCAAAGGTTTCAACCCGGAATCAGATTACGCACGGCGCGCCGAACCTCGTCGACAGACGCGTCGTGTTGAAGACGATTACGAATCACGCCTCGGGCATCAATCAAGTAGGTCGTGGCGGTATGGTCGATCGTGTATCCCATAGCCGATCCGGCGTCTTCGATACGGTTGTAGATCACGTAATACTGACGGGCCACGGCCTCAATCTCTTGCGGGGTACCACTCAATCCAATGATGGACGGACTGAAAAAACGCGCGTACTCAGACGCCCGCTCTGGCGTATCCCGCTCGGGATCAACCGTGACAAACACGCCGGCGACCTGGACGGCCTCTGCTGTCGTCAGACCACTCATGACCGCGCTCATGCGAGCCAGATCGGTTGGGCACACATCCGGGCAGGAGGTGAATCCAAAATAAAGCATCACCACCTGGCCCTGAAAATCACTCAAGGACACCGGGCCGTTCGCAGAGGTTAGGGTGAAATCACCTCCCAGGTGAGCATAGGGATTATCCGCATCGACGCTGCGTTGATGCCACCAGAGCCCAGCGCCAACCGCGATCGCTGTCAAAGCCAGCATGACCAAGACCGAGACGGGTGTGAAGGTTCTTTTCATTGTCAGGTCATTTATACCCAGAGCGACACACAGCCAAGCCTCGCCTTACCCCCCGCTACCCGACGCGCCCGAGTGGTTATGTTCCTGGCCCGGCATCTGGACCCGAGCGGCCAGCGTGAGGCGTTCGCCATCAGCGAAGTAAAGATCGATCTCCACCGTCTGTCCAAGTTGCAAGGTGCGGGTCAGACCGATCAGCATGATATGAAGTCCGCCGGGCTTTAGCGAGACCGAGCCCCCTGCAGGCAGGGTCACGGCATCCACGCGGCGCATTTTCATGAGACCGTCCTGCATGACATGGTTATGCAGCTCGACCGAATCCGCTACCTCCGAACGTCCGGAGACCAGAACACGGTCGCGAGAATCATGATTATGCAACGTCATAAAGGCCGCGCTCACGCTCTGACCGGGCGGCACCATTCGGACAATCGCCTCATGCACTTCAATCGCATGAGCCCAGAGCGCGCCAGTCGAAGCCCAAAACAGAAAGACAAACGCGCCCAACCAACGCAAAAACGATACCCGCCCCCTCTTCGTCATTTGGTCAACACCTCTTTTTCGGTCCGCCTGATGTCAGGGGCAAAGCCGCTTGGGATCACTATCGCAGCGCTCAATCATAAAGGGATGGTTCACCACCACCGTTGAGCGGTTTCTTTTTGCGCTCACCCAACCCCGGACCGCGACACGGGCCTGATCAAGGTCCAGGACCGAATAGGGAAATCTCTCCTGCCAGTCGACTCTTTTGATCAGGATCACCAGTCTTTCCGCAATCGTTATCGAAAACCAGTCCTGCTTGAGATCGAGGCGCGACACCTGACCGCTGGCAAACTGGTAGCCGCCCGTCGTATCTTGCGCGGCTTTGGTGTCGTAGTACGACAACCCCCAGATGCCCCTGCGATAGGACCGTGCCTCGTCTTCCGCCTGCAAGAGTTCCGCCAGATAAAGATCATTGGGCGCGATGACCACTACGCTCGCAAGGCCCATGCGTACCAGCCTCTCTTGCGCGGTATCGCCCTCAGGCATCAACAGATAGGCGAGCGTTCGGCCGTACCGATCCTTGTCGCCGGGCGCATTGTGAATTTGAATCGAATGCTCGCCGATCAAATCCGCAAGCGCATCGCGCGCTTCAAGGGCGAGGGGCTGATCGGGCTGATCCTTTTTTGCGAGCTCGGGCGTATTAATGCCGGCGAGTCGAATAATCTCTCCAGATTCAAGGACGACGGTATCACCATCGACAACCCGGCTGATGGTTTCAACGCGGGTAGAGGCACTGGCGAGGCTCGCGCCAAGAGCAGCAAGGAGAAAGAAAAAAAACGCGCTCCGCCCTCGTCCACCAAGGCGGCGTGTAGGGCGCGGATTCAAGGAGCGGGGCAGTGACCCTGCCCCGACACTACGCGGAACGGCCGTACTTCTTTTGGAATTTGCCCACACGCCCGGCGGTATCAACGATCTTCTGCTGGCCAGTGTAGAAAGGATGGCAGGCAGAGCAGATTTCGACGTGGAGTTCCTCGCCCATAGTGGAGCGAGTCTCGAAGCTGTTGCCGCAGGCGCAGACCACCTTAATGGTCTCGTAGGAAGGATGGATATCTGACTTCATGGCGTTTTTAGGTTGCAAAATAGGGTCGCCCACGGCTAGGCCCGGGCCCGAAAAGGGGTCGGATCATAGGCGAAACCTACCTCCCCCGCAAGTTTTACTAGCGATTCATCGATTTAAAGAACTCGGCGTTGCTCTTGGTCGCCCGCAGTTTATCGAGCATGAACTCGATCGCTTCAATATCGTCCATCGGGTGCAACAGTTTCCTGAGCAGCCAGATCTTCTGCAGTTCCGCCGGATCTGTGAGCAGCTCTTCGCGGCGGGTGCCGGAGCGGCTGATCACAATCGACGGATAAACCCGCTTCTCGGCGATGCGGCGATCCAGATGAATCTCCATGTTGCCGGTGCCCTTGAACTCCTCGTAGATCACCTCGTCCATCTTCGACCCGGTATCGATTAGGGCCGTGGCCAAAATGGTCAGGCTGCCACCTTCTTCGATATTGCGGGCGGCACCAAAAAAACGCTTCGGTTTTTGCAGGGCATTTGCGTCTACACCGCCCGTCAATACCTTGCCGGACGCCGGCTGCACGGTGTTGTATGCGCGAGCGAGCCGTGTGATCGAATCAAGAAGGATCACAACGTCTTTCTTATGCTCCACCAAACGCTTGGCCTTCTCAATAACCATCTCCGCGACCTGAACATGACGAGAGGCGGGCTCGTCGAAGGTTGAAGAGACCACCTCGCCGCGAACGGTGCGCTTCATCTCGGTCACCTCTTCCGGGCGTTCGTCGATAAGCAGCACAATGAGTTCGCATTCGGGCTCGGACGCCGTGATCGCATGAGCGATCTGCTGCAGCATCACGGTTTTTCCGGTTTTCGGCGCGGACACCAGCAAACCGCGCTGACCCTTGCCGATCGGCGAAACAATATCAATGGTGCGGCCGGTTAGATCTTCCGATGACCCGTTGCCCTGCTCCAGCCGAATGCGCTCGTCGGGATGCAGCGGCGTCAGGTTCTCAAACAGAATCTTCTTCTTGGCCTCATCGGGCGTCTGTGAGTTGATCGTTTCGACCTTGAGAAGCGCGAAATAGCGCTCCGAGTCCTTTGGCGGGCGAACCAGACCGGTTACGGTGTCGCCGGTCCTGAGCCCGAAACGACGAATCTGACTGGGCGACACATACACATCATCCGGCCCCGCCAGATATGAACTGCTCGATGAACGCAGGAACCCAAAACCGTCCTGCAAAATCTCCACCACCCCTTCTCCAGAGATCTTTTCCCCCCGCTTGGCCTGGGACTTCAGGATCGCAAAGATTTGATCCTGTTTGCGCATCCGCGTCACGTTATCGAGCTTCAGGGAGCGCGCGAACTCGGCTAGCTCTGTTGGGGATTTTTCTTTAAGTTCTGAAAGACTCAGGGACATGGCGGTCAGGCCTCGGTAGGGTGTGATAGCAATCGCGGACGAGCGCCGGATCGCTGTGGTACATCACATAGTTGGGATGGATTACGAATTTAGATGTAGATGATTGGATAAAGCGAAAAAGTCACAACGATCGATGGTTACTCGATCCCGCCGGCCTGATCGACGATTTCAGCCTGGCGGAACCTTTACATGCCGGTTAAATGAAAGGGTTCTGGTTTAGCCTTGAAAAATTAGATGTTCTCGTCGAGGAAGGCGGTCAACTGTGCTTTGGACACCGCGCCCACTTTGGTCGCTTCCACCTCGCCGTTCTTGAAGAGCATTAGGGTGGGGATACCGCGGATGCCATACTTTGGCGGCGTCGCAGGGTTCTCATCGATGTTGAGTTTGGCGACACGGATCTTGTCGGCGTACTCGCCAGCCACTTCGTCCAGAACCGGAGCAATCATCTTACAGGGGCCGCACCACTCCGCCCAGTAATCGATAAGAACGGGCTTATCGGATTTGAGGACTTCCTGCTCAAATGACTCGTCGCTGACGTGAATAATGTGTTCGGACATAAATTAAATCCCGGATAAACGCACCCTTTTCGGGCGCTTCAAAACAAGGGGGAAAGCAGCGAGGCACGGGGGGTGTGATATACTTCGCGTCCCGTTACCGCTAGGTGCGGATTGTATCGCACTTAAACGTGTTCGATACAAGCCCTCAAACCGAGGGGAAATTTTTACCGATTTTTACATCAGGAATCAAGGGCCCTTAGGTACGGGGCT
>JAYNKS010000088.1:0-7232 GCA_038111345.1 Gammaproteobacteria bacterium
TTCGGTTGGTCAAAGTATGGCTCGCGGGTGTTGTTTTGGAGCCGGGCGAGGTGATGCTGTGTGAAACCGTGCGCTTTAACCCGGGCGACAAATCGGATGATGAGGCGCTTGCCCGAAAAATGGCAAAACTGTGCGATGTCTACGTCATGGATGCGTTTGGCACGGCCCATCGGGCGCAGGCCTCCACACACGGCGTGGGCCTTTACGCAGAGATCGCCTGTGCCGGACCGCTGTTGGCTGGCGAGCTTGAGGCACTAGGAAAAGCATTAGAGCAGCCCAAGCGTCCCGTGGCCGCGATTGTTGGAGGCGCGAAGGTCTCGACCAAGCTTACGGTCCTTGAAGCGCTTTTGAAAAAAGTGGATCAGTTAATTCCCGGTGGTGGAATCGCAAACACCTTTATCGCCGCGGCTGGTTTACCCGTCGGAAAGTCTCTCGTTGAAGTGGAGCTTATCGGCGAGGCAAAAAGGCTCATGGCGAGCGCCCGCGATCAAGGTCGTGAAATCCCGGTTCCGACCGACGTTGTGGTCGGTAAGGCATTTTCGGCTCAGTCGAGCGCAACCGTAAAAGCGGTCTCGGAGGTGGAGGAGGACGACATGATCTTCGATATCGGGCCTCAAACCGCAAAGCATTTTGCGGGCTTGATGCATGCCGCGGGAACCATTGTCTGGAATGGCCCCGTGGGCGTTTTTGAATTCGACCAGTTTGGCGAGGGGACGCGAATCCTGGGCGAAGCGATCGCTTCATCCGATGCGTTTTCCATCGCAGGTGGCGGGGACACGCTCGCTGCCGTGGACAAGTACAATATCGCCGATCGTATTTCCTATATATCGACCGGTGGCGGCGATTTTCTTGAGTTTCTGGAGGGCAAGGTACTCCCGGCTGTTGCGATGCTGGAGCGGCGAGCAAGCCGCTAGCCCTAGATTTAAATCAAAGCCCCGATGGACCCACAGTTAAACAAGATGCCTTTTTGATGAGCGCGCGACGTCGCACCAAAATTGTCGTGTCCCTGGGCCCTTCGACCGATCGCCCAAAAACCCTCGCGGCTATGGTGGAGCAGGGTATTGATGTGGCCCGTTTGAATATGTCTCATGGATCCCGAGAGGATCATCGACGCCGCGCTCAACTCGTTCGTGATGCGGCTACCCAGCACGGTCGCGCCATCGGTTTGCTCGTCGATCTGCAGGGACCCAAAATTCGTATTGGCCAGTTTGCCGAAGGAAAAGTCCAGTTGCGAAACGGTCGCAACTTTACGATCGATACCGACTTGGGCGATCGGCAGGGTGCCCAGGATGTGGTCGGTACGAGCTATAAGGCTTTGGTGAACGATGTCACCCCTGGCGATCGACTGCTTCTGGATGACGGTAATATTGTTCTCGAAGTCGAGAAAGTGGAAGGCGGCGCCATAAAGACGCGAGTCATTGTGGGAGGCGAATTATCGGATTCAAAAGGCATTAACAAGCTTGGCGGCGGCCTTTCCGCTGAAGCATTGACGGAAAAGGATCTTGAGGATATTCGTTTTGCCGCTGAGATTGGAGCCGATTACCTCGGCGTCTCTTTTGTGCGCCACGGCGCCGATGTAGAGACCGCCCGAATGCTGCTGAGGGCCGCGGGCAGCGATGCCCATGTGGTTTCAAAGATCGAGCGGCGTGAGGCCATCGACAATATGGAGGAAATCATTGCGGCTTCGGATGTGATCATGGTGGCGCGCGGCGACCTGGGGGTTGAGATTGGTGATGCTGAGGTGCCCGGGGTTCAAAAGCGACTGATCAGTGAGTCGCGATCCGGGAATACCGTGGTGATCACTGCCACCCAGATGATGCAGTCGATGGTGACGAGTCCCCAGCCGACCCGGGCAGAAGTCTCAGATGTGGCAAATGCGGTTCTCGATGGGACGGACGCGGTCATGTTGTCCGCGGAAAGCGCGGTCGGCCGACACCCTGTAAAGGTGGTGGCGGCGCTTGACCGCATTTGTCTTGCTGCCGAGCGTCACCGGAGCGTTCTGGTTTCCGGTCATCGGATGGAGTCAGAGTTCCAGTCGGTGGAAGAGACTATTGCGATGGCGACGATGTACACCGCCAATCACTACAACGTCGTCGGGATTTTGACCTTGACGGAATCGGGTACGACGGCAAAGTGGATGTCGCGAATCAGTTCGGGAATCCCGATTTACGGCGTCACCCGAAAGGAAGATACCGAGCGCAGAATGTCGCTGTATCGCGGGGTCTACCCGATTGCCTACGATGCAACGGAACTGCCGCGTGGTGATGTCAATCGGGCGGTCGTTGCCGAGCTTCAGTCACGCGGCCTGGTGCATGACGGTGACTGGCTGATCATCACCAAGGGCGATTTCTCCGGTATTCAAGGCGGAACCAATTCGATGAAAATTGTAAAAGTCGGTGAAATTGCCGGAGAGCGCGACTAGCCCGACCGCAACGCCAAAGTTAACCCCCATCGGTATAACGTTTATCAATAGTTTGATGATTTTGGAGAGACCCTCATGCCAATGATTTCCATGCGACAACTGCTCGATCACGCGGCCGAGCACGACTATGGCGTTCCCGCTTTCAACGTCAATAATCTCGAGCAAATGCGCGCCATTATGGAGGCGGCTGATAAGACCGATAGCCCGGTGATCGTGCAGGCATCGGCTGGCGCACGGTCTTATGCGGGTGCCCCTTTTCTGCGACATCTGATCGTGGCCGCTGTCGAGCAGTGGCCCCATATTCCGGTTTGCATGCACCAGGATCATGGCGCGTCGCCGGCCGTTTGCCAGCGCTCCATTCAGTTGGGGTTTACGTCTGTGATGATGGACGGATCGCTAGGCGAAGATATGAAGACGCCAATGTCTTTTGAATACAACGCTGATGTGACGCGCCGTGTCGTGGAGATGGCGCATTCGTGCGGGGTATCCGTTGAGGGTGAGCTCGGTTGTCTAGGATCGCTGGAAAGCGGGATGGCGGGAGAAGAGGACGGCTCTGGCGCAGAGGGAAAGCTCAGCCATGATCAGTTACTGACCGATCCTGAGGAAGCGGCTCAGTTCGTGAAAGAAACGGGCGTCGATGCGCTTGCGATCGCCATTGGTACCAGTCATGGCGCCTACAAATTTACGCGGCCGCCGACAGGAGACATTCTCGCGATCGAGCGTATCAAGGAAATTCATGCGCGCATCCCTGATACCCACCTGGTGATGCATGGGTCATCTTCTGTGCCGCAAGACTGGCTCGCCATTATCAATGAATTTGGCGGCGATATGGGTGAGACGTACGGCGTGCCCGTCGAGGAAATACAAGAGGGTATAAAGCACGGTGTTCGCAAAGTAAACATCGATACTGATCTCAGGATGGCGTCGACCGGCGCGATTCGTCGTTATATGCATCAGAATCCTTCCGCTTTTGATCCTCGCAAATACCTCGGTGAGGCGACCAAAGCCATGAGCGAGATTTGTATCGCACGCTATGAGGCGTTTGGCACGGCAGGTCAGGGCTCGAAGATCAAGGCAGCCGATCTTGAAGTCATGGTTAAACGCTATGATTCCGGCGAGCTTGATCCGCGGGTGAACTAGGACCTCAAGCCTCGTCTTTAAGTTTCCGACTCCTCGAGTATTGTCTGCGGCGCCATAGCGAGATGCCTATTACGCAAGAGAGGCCCAGGTGAGACCCATAACGTCCGTGCGTCTCGCTTTACCTGTCCTTGCGATGGGTCTGGTGATTCTGATTTCCAATAAACTGGTACAACACCCGGTTCAAGGATTCGTTTTAGGTATCGACCTCTCCGCGATCCTCACCTGGGGCGCGTTTACGTATCCGGTTGCATTTCTGGTTACGGATACGACAAATCGAATTCTTGGTGTTCAAGCTGCGCGACGAGTGGTCGCCGTGGGTTTTGCTTTTGGCGTAGGTCTGACGTTCCTTGCGGCGCTTTCCATCGCCGGTGCTGTGAGTCAACAGAGCTCGCTGAGCGTCTGGCAGGCCCTATTCGACGATCCCGATGCGTTCGCGATGTTGAGAACCGCAGTGGCTTCGGGCACGGCATTTTTTGTTTCCCAGATGCTCGATATCAAGATATTTGACGCTTTGCGGCAAAAAGTGTGGTGGAAGGCGCCAACCGCCTCGTCGTTTATCGGCTCGATGGTGGACACTCTGATTTTCTTCTCCCTTGCGTTCGCGGGCACTGGACTACCTTGGGCAAGTTGGGCGGCGGGTGATTTTTGTGCCAAGCTGGTTATGATCGCACTGCTGCTTTACCCATTTCGCCTTGTTGTGCGACTTTACCCGGTGGCCCTCAAGACTTAACTCGGCTGGCACCGCGTGTTGACGCCTGAGGGCGCCAATTTCCCCATCAGTTTGCTGTTTATCTTCTCTTCGAAATCCCTTGAACAGGGTGAGGCGTTGCTAAGCCTAACTTTTTGTTGACCCTTTTGGTCCTTATGTTTAGGCTTCATTTAAGATGCTGCGGGCCGTCAACAAGTTGCGCCCAAGCGTTCGTTAACAAAATGTGTTCAGTAGGAGGATGAAAAAAATGAAAGCAGGAATAATGAGAATAGCAAGCCTCGTGATAGCGCTATTCGTGCTCGCTGGCGGACCGTTTGTGTCTTCGGCCTCTGCGGCAGGCAAGGTGGCCCTGGTGCTGGACGTTGGTGGAAGAGGAGATCTATCCTTTAACGACATGGGCTTCAAAGGATCCGACGAAGCGCAAGCCAAACTAGGCGTAGAGGTGGTTGAGATTCAAAGCAATTCGGCAGCAGATTATCTGCCCAATATGCAAAATGCGGCTCGGTCCGGGCAGTTCGATTTAATTGTGGCCGTGGGTTTCTTGTTGGCCGACGCGATGGCCGAAGTGGCTGATCAATTCCCGGATCAGAAATTTGCCATCATCGACGTCACCTGGCTGGGTAAGCCAAATCTGATGGAAATCGGCTACGAGGAAAATAAGGGATCCGCCATTGTCGGGGCGCTGTCTTCGATGGTTGCCGCGCATTATGGCTACGACAAGATTGGCGTGGTTTTGGGCATAGAGATACCGGTGCTTTACAAGTTCGAGGCGGGCTATCGCTACGGGATGCACTGGGGTAACGCCAAGTACGCGGAGAAAACGGGTAAGAAATCAAACGTGGGCCTGCTTTGGACCTATACGGGAACCTTCAGCGATATCGCGAAGGGGAAAGCTGCGACCGAGGCGATGCTCGCTCAGGGAGCGGGGATTATTTATAACGTTGCAGGCCCGCTGGGGATCGGCGATTTGGAAGCCATCACAGAGCATCTCGAGGCCAAGAATAAGTCCGCTGGCCCACCGTTCATGATCGGCGTGGATGCCAACCAGGATTATCTTGGGGATGGGCACCGTGTCCTCGCGAGCATGATGAAGCGCGTTGATTTTGGCGTCTACAGCGCGATTGAGTCTGTTGTGAACGGTACCTTTAAAGGTGGCGTGCAGATTCTCGGTCCGCACAACGGCGGGATTGCGATGTCGGGCAAGCAGGATCTGGCCGATTTCATCCAGTTTGGCGTGAGCGGTGGAGCGATCAGCGCATCAGATAGTGGTCAGATTACCAGCAACTGGGACGCGATGCGAAAGGACATCCCACAGTGGATCTGGGATGCTGTCGCGGAACTTCAATCCGAGATCAGCAGTGGGGCGGCGGATGTGCCGTGCGGATGGTGCCCGGATACGATCGGCGACATACGAGCGAAGTATCCCGACTAAGGCTTGCCTTAAATTGAGTGAGACCGAACAAGGGGCGCGCCAGCGCCCCTTGTTTCATTGTTGAGTCTGTTCATGTTCGCGTCTAAATCCTTAAAAAAACAAATTGAGCCGATCGTGGAGTCCTTGCTCGCGGGGCTCGTCGGATTGTTAATTGGCGCGCTCATAATGCTGGCCTTTGGGCACAATCCGTTGGCGGCCTATCGCTCGTTGCTCCTGGGGAGTGTCGGTAGCGTGTATAGCGTGGCAGAGTCGCTGGCGGTGGCGACGCCACTGATACTGACTGCCCTTACCTTTGCCGTCGCCATGCGCGGCGGCTTATTCAATATCGGTGCCGAGGGGCAAGTGTACATGGGCTCGTTAGCGGCGGTGAGCGTGGGCCTTCTTCATTTGCCAGCCCCGTTTAATCTCATTGTGGCGCTGCTTGCCGCCATGATTGCCGGCATTGTTTGGAGTCTACCGGTAGCGCTACTGAAACTGGGCCGCGGTGTGCATGAGGTGATCTCCACCATCATGTTTAACTGGATCGCCCATTTTTTCGCCTTTTATCTGATAGCCAATGTGTTGACTGATCCTAAACGAGGGGATCGGACGATCAACATTATCGAGAGCGCGCGGCTGACTCGAATTTTGCCGACGGCGACTTTGAACACCGGCTTGTTTATCTCTCTACTTACCGTTGCGATTATTCTTTTTCTTCTGTGGCGGACCTCGACGGGCTTCGAAATTCGTGCGGCAGGGTACAACCCGCATGCGTCGCACCACGCGGGGATCAATATTCGAAAACAGGTCCTGCGGGTGTTTCTGATCGGTGGCGCGGTTGCAGGCCTTGCCGGTGCGATCCAGGTAATGGGTCGACCCCCGTATTATGCCGTGATGAGCGGCATGCCCCAGCTTGTGAATCTTGGCTTTGATGGGATCGGGGTCGCAATGATTGGTCGCAACCATCCCATTGGTATTGTTTTCGCCGCTCTTTTTTTCGGTGGTCTGATGGTGGGTGGACGGATTATGCAGTTCGACCCGGGTGTGCCGTTCGAACTGGTGCGCGTGATCGAGGGCGTGATTATTCTTGCGCTCGCGGTCCCGGAACTTCGTAGGCAGTTTTCACGACTAAAGGGTCGTTGGGGTCGCAAGGAATAGATCATGGAACTTGCTCATCTTTGGGGTATTTTGTTTATCTCGCTGCATGCGATGGTGCCCATAACGCTCGCTGCCATCGGCGAGTCCATTGAGGAATCGGCGGGTCTCTTCAACATCGGACTTGAGGGTATCCTGCTGTTGAGCGCGCTCACGGGTGCGCTAGGTGCACAGGCGAGTGGAAGCGCAGTCATGGGCCTCGTGACCGGAATGGCGACGGGGGCCATCGTGGGCCTGCTGTTTGGATTCATTAGCACAACCTTACGAGGCAGTCAGCTAATCAGCGGCGTAGGCATTAATTTGTTTGCGTTGGGTTTTGTAGCGCTCATGCTTACTGTGATGGGTGCGCCGGGTTTTCATAGCGTGGCCCGAGAGGTCCAGGTCGCGCTGATTCC
>JAYNKS010000089.1:0-7183 GCA_038111345.1 Gammaproteobacteria bacterium
GACCCTGGGTATCGTCGATCATCCCTTGCAGCACTTTGCGCTCCGGCGCAAACCAGTACCCGTTGTAAATGAGCGAAGCGTATCGGGGCATCAACTCATCTTTTAAGTGCGCGACCTCACGGTCAAGCGTAATCGACTCGATAGCGCGATGCGCTTTCAGCAGAATCGTTCCCCCAGGGGTTTCGTAGCACCCACGGTTCTTCATTCCAACGTATCGGTTTTCCACAAGATCGATGCGCCCCACGCCGTGTTTTGACCCAAGGGCATTAAGTGCGGTCAACATCTGGGCGGGACTCAGGGATTGTCCATTCAGGCCGGTTGCATCGCCGCAACGGAACTCGAGCTCAATTTCCTCCGGCTCGTCTGGCGCGTCTTGCGGTGACGCGGTCCACCGCCACATATCTTCATGAGGTCGATTCCACGGATCCTCGAGCTCGCCGCCTTCATATGAGATGTGAAGCATATTGGCGTCCATCGAATAATCGGCACCGCCATCCTTCCGCGTCTCAACAGGAATTCCGTGTCGACGAGCATAGGCGACGAGCCTTTCCCGAGAGGTGAGATCCCACTCTCGCCAAGGGGCAATCACATGAATCTGTGGATTCAGGGCATACGCGTTCAACTCGAAGCGAACCTGATCGTTTCCTTTGCCGGTAGCGCCATGAGAAATCGCATCCGCACCGGTTTGCTCAGCAATTCGGACCAGATGTTTTGCGATCAGGGGTCGGGCGATAGATGTGCCCAACAGGTATTCGCCCTCATAGAGCGCGTTTGCGCGGAACATGGGGAAAACAAAATCCCGCACAAATTCCTCTCGAAGGTCTTCGATATAGATCTCCTCCACACCGAGGGTTTTTGCCTTGGCCCGGGCCGGCTCCAATTCTTCCCCTTGGCCAATATCGGCGGTAAACGTGACCACATCGCAGTCGTATTGATCATGCAACCACTTGAGAATGATCGACGTATCCAATCCACCTGAATAGGCCAGGACTGCCTTTTTAATTTTTTTCACCATCAAAAACCGTGTGCAAAATGGGCCGAAAAGCGAGCGCTTTTCGCGGGCGGCGGATTATAACAGTGGCCTCGCAGATGCTTGCGCGGGATACGGGCCATCGCTAGACTTTGATTTTAGACGCCCGCTACCAGGGCGTTTTGTTTTTGGGATCCGCTCATCTCACGGTTTGTTCTGCCATGCGTCATTTCCTGACTCTTAGAGATCTTTCCCCCACAGAACTTCGTGCTCTCGTCGCCCGGGCCTGCGAGCTCAAAACAGACCGGCTGAACCCGAAAACGCGTGACCTTTTGCGATCGAGATGCATGGTCATGATTTTTGAGAAATCTTCAACACGCACACGTGTCTCATTCGAGGTGGCTTGCGCGCAGTTCGGCGGCACCTCCATTTTTTTATCGCCGGGTGACAGCCAAATGAGCCGGGGAGAATCAGTGAGCGATACGGCCCGAATCCTGTCCAGTATGGCGGATCTCATTGTCATGAGGACCGGACCGCACGATCGCGTTATGACCATGGCGGAACACTCGACAATTCCAGTCATTAACGCGCTTTCCGATACCTTTCATCCCTGCCAGCTGCTGGCTGATCTGCAGACCTTTCATGAATATCGGGGCGAGATGCAGGGCGCGCGGGTGGCTTTTTTGGGCGTCGGCAGCAGCAACGTGTGCCACTCCTGGATAAATGCCGCCGCAATGATGCAATTCCAATTGAATATTGGAGCGCCTGGCGCATATCATCCGGATGCGCAGGTGTTATCGAACGCGGGATCGCAATGTCGGATAACGGATTCGCCTGCCGAGGCAATCGAACACGCCGACCTCGTGGTCACCGACACCTGGACCGGTATGGGTCAGGAGGAAGAAAAAGCTAAGCGCGTTCGCGACCTATCGCCGTTTCAGGTCAATCGCAGCACCATGGCGCTGGCATCGCCGTCGGCGCTCTTCATGCACTGCCTACCCGCCTACCGAGGTCAGGAAGTGACAGCGGACGTCATTGACGGACCTCAGAGCGTCGTATGGGATGAAGCCGAGAACCGGCTCCACGCACAAAAAGCACTGATCGAACTACTGATGTAGTTCGGTTAACGTGGCTTCATACAAAAAAAGCGCCCTCTCGGGCGCTTTTTTCGAGCCTTCGCTTACAACTATCGATTCTGGTTATGGCGGTACTGCCCTAGCGCCTTCAGGCCGAGGCGCTGGCGGCCTGACGCATTTGCTCCATGGCCCGTTTCTCGATTTGACGGATCCGCTCTGCCGATACGCCGTACTTATCTGCCAGATCACTTAGTGTCTGCTTGTGGTCATCGTCAGCCAACCAGCGAGCCGCTATGATGTCTCGACTGCGATCGTCCAGACTGTCCAGCGCTCTGTCGAGTTGCTGGTGTCTGTGTCGATGCTCATCCGCTTGGTAAATCAACCGCCCGGGATCGAACGAGCTATCGCCAATCGCCTCGGCCGGTGCCAGCCCGCGAGGGGCATCATCTTCATCATCGTCCGCTTCGAACGCGACATCCGCCCCGCTCATACGGGTCTCCATCTCGCGCACAGTTTCGGGCTTGACATCGAGGGCTTCCGCCATCGACTCCACTTCCGCCTCTTTCATGACGCCAAGTCGCGCACGATTCTTTCGCAGATTGAAAAACAGTTTTCTCTGCGCTTTGGTCGTGGCGATCTTCACTATGCGCCAGTTGCGCACCACATAATCGTAGATTTCCGCCTTGATCCAGTGCACGGCAAAAGAGACCAGACGCACGTCACGCTCGTGATCAAAGCGTTTGACCGCTTTCATCAGCCCGACGTTCCCCTCTTGAATAAGATCGCTGAGCGGTAGGCCATAACCTGCAAAGCCGCGGGCAATCGACACCACGTATCGCAGATGCGAAAAAACCAGTTGGCGGGCCGCATCAAGATCACTCTCGTCATGGAACCGCTTTGCAAGCGCCTTCTCTTCCTCTACCGAAAGAATGGGCGCGGTGTTGACCTCGCTTAGATATGCCGTCAGACCGCCATTTGGGCCTAGATCAGCAAGAACCGGTAATGTTTGAGTCATATCGAGACCTCCTGGCGTCGACTGAATACCGCTATTTTAGCACTCTTATTAATTGAGTGCTAATAGGAACAGGGCCAGCCTCATTAAATAATATGTATATTTTTCAGTAGTTTATGGTCTTTTTGTCAATCAGTCGTGAAGAGACCAACTGAAAGAACGGGGGTTCCTGGCGCTCAAGATGAGTCATTTACCAGTGCGCCAGCAAAAGCCATGGCATCGAAGGACTCCAGATCCTGCAGGGACTCGCCGACGCCGATGAACGGTATCGCCAGGCCCAACTCGTTGGCAAGTGCAAGCACCATTCCGCCCCGAGCCGTCCCATCCAGCTTAGTCACGCACACGCCCGTCAATCCTACTGCCTTATCAAAACTGCGGGCCTGAGATATCGCATTTTGTCCCGTTCCGCCATCGACCACCAGCCAAATCTCGTGCGGCGCCTCGGGATCCGTTTTGCCTAACACTCGCTTGATCTTTTCCAACTGCGACATCAAGTCAGTATTAATATGTTGACGCCCGGCCGAATCGATGATCAGTACATCTATGCCTCTGGCTTTTGCCGCGACAAGCGCATCGTGAGCGACCGCCGCCGCATCTGCCCCGTGTGATTGCGCAATCACGGGTACCCCCAAACGCCCTCCCCACAGCTGCAGCTGTTCAATAGCCGCCGCTCGAAACGTATCGCAGGCCGCTAGCATGACCGACGCACCCGCACTCTGAAAGTGAGCGGCCACTTTTGCCGTCGTGGTCGTTTTGCCTACGCCGTTTACCCCGACCATCATCAGAACAAAAGGTCGCGCTGTATGCGTACCCGGCATAATTTCTTTTTGCGAGACTTCCAACATGCTACCGATTTCGTCGGCCAGCGCCTGCTTTAACTCTTCCGGCGTTCGAAAGGACTTTTTTCGCGCGCGCTGACGGATGCTGTCCACTACGGTCGCGCTGGCGCTCACGCCCAGATCCGCCATGATGAGCTGATCTTCCAGCTCATCAAACACCTGATCGTCGAACCTAATCCCGTCTTTTTCAAAGAGCCCTGACAGAGCGCCTGTAAGGGAGGCGCGGGTTTTTTTGAGACGGGCAAAAAGCCCGCGTTTTTCACCAAGGTCACTCATGAATTAGGGCGGATTCGGTTTTGATGGGGCGCGAAGTATCCTATCATCGCAGCAGTGATTGATCAGCGGAAAATAAGGCGTTGAAGTCGACAAAAGCAGAGCAGCATGGCCGCGTTCGCATTATCGGAGGACTGTGGAAAAGGCGCATCATTCGCTTCAGAGGATCATCCGAACTGCGTCCGACGCCGGACAGCGTTCGTGAGACCCTTTTCAACTGGCTGGCTGCCAGCGTTCAGGGAGCCACCTGTGCTGATCTTTTCGCCGGAAGCGGCGCACTCGGGATTGAGGCCGCTTCCCGGGGAGCCGCTCGGGTGGTTCTGGTGGAATCTCAGCAGAGGACCTGGCGCCAGTTAAAGGAAATCATCACTACATTGCAAGCCGAACACATCGTGGCAGAATACCATGATGCCTTGGACTGGCTAAGCCAATGCACGCTCAAACTGGACTTGGTCTTTATCGATCCGCCGTATGGCAGTGGCCTTTTAGATCGGGCTATGCATCGACTGATTCGCTCGAAGTGCCTGAAGCCGGGTGCTCAGATTTACATCGAGTACCGTCTGGATGAGAAGCCTCAAATACCCGCGACCTGGATACTCCGCAAACAGAAAACCACTGGGCAGGTCCGCTACGGCCTTTACCAAGCCGACGAGGCGCTCGCCCTTACGTCTGCTGATCCCTTATGAAGAGGCGCTGCCATTGCGCGCTACCCATTCGCCATCATCAGGTTTTACATGGCGAAATATGCGTCGCACCATGGGTTCAAAGAATTCCAGCGATTCGCTCTCGTAGTGCGGATCAAAACAATTCTGGTCATAAACCTCACAAAACCGCACGGCATCGTCGTACCACGGATGGTCAGCAAATCGGTCCCGGGCGTGTCGATCACCACCCAGATGATGGGCGTAGTAGTACATCTGGAACAGGCCATGGTACTTGATGATCCAATAGGTCTTTTCTGAGACGAAAGGCCGCAGAATGGCCGCGGCCATTTCGCTGTGCGACAAGGGCGCCAGCATGTCGCCAATATCGTGCAGAAAAGCAGCCACTACCATTTCCTCTGACTCACCGGCGCGATGGGCCCGCGTGGCCGACTGCAATGAGTGTTCGAGGCGACTGATCGAATAGCCGGAGAATGAATCGCCCAGCGAACGAAGGCCCGCAAGCAAGCGATCGGGCAGCGCGCTGACAAATTCATGCTCTTTTTCATCGAGAAACTCGTAGTCCTCACGGGTTCCATCCGCCATACGCGTAAAGCTGACTACGTCCACAATCCCTATCTCCCGCTGCTGGTTAGAGCCTCAAAGTATGGATGACTTGCGCTACGATTGGTAGAGTAAAGCGTTCGTGATGCGGACTGCTGCCCACCGCGCGAGTCGCGGCGCACTCGATACGATGGAAAGCAATATGAGCACAAAAGCGATTTACCCGGGGACCTTCGACCCTATCACCAAGGGTCATATAGATCTCGCCGAACGGGCAAGCATGCTCTTTTCTGAAGTGGTTGTGGCAATCGCTGCCAGCCCAAGCAAGCAACCCCTGTTCGACCTGTCTGAACGTTTGGAAATGGCAAAAATATCGCTATCGCATATCAAAAATATCACCATCACCGGCTTTGATGGCCTTTTGATCGACTGTGTTCGCGAGGCGAAAGCGCAGGTGGTTCTGCGAGGTCTACGGGCGGTTTCAGACTTTGAGTATGAATTTCAGCTCGCGGCCATGAACAGACGCCTTGATCCCTCGATCGAAACCATGTTCCTTACCCCCTCAGAGAAGTACACGTTTCTGTCGGCGTCTATGGTTAAGGAAATCGCCACTCATGGTGGCGACGTGTCCCAGTTTCTACACCCAGAAATCAATAAACGACTGGGCGGTAGACTCGGCCGATGAATCCATCGCTGGTGAGGTAACCCCATGGCGTTGATGATCACGGATGAATGCATCAACTGCGACGTGTGTGAGCCGGAGTGCCCTAACCAGGCTATTACACAGGGTGAGGAGATCTACGAGATCAATCCGAATCTATGCACCGAATGCGTTGGCCATTTTGAGACATCGCAGTGCGTGGAGGTATGCCCGGTCGAGTGCATTCTCGTGGATCCGGCGTTCCAGGAAAGCAAAGAGATTCTACTCAGGCGCTACCATCAATTGACCGCCACGTCGCCACACCCTACACCCAGTCCCTAGCGCCTCGGTAGGTCCACCTCAAGACAGCGCCACAGGTACCACGTCGCGGCCGAGCGAAACGGCCGCCAGCGCAACCCGGCCCTTTCAAGTCGGGCGGGCGGCGGCAGTTCTGCCAGTCCACGCATCTTCTGGTAACCCTTCAGTACGCCGAGGTCGCGGATCGGCAACACGTCCGGACGGCCCAGGTAAAAGATCAACAGCATCTGCACAGTCCATTCGCCAACGCCCCGAACCTCGGTCAGACACTCAACGATTTCGGCATCGCTCATCGCATTCAATCGGCGGCGGCTGGGCAGCGTTCCCGCAAGATCATGTCGGGCGAGGTCAGCAAGAGCCAGGCCTTTAGAGCGTGAAAGGCCGGCTGATCGCAATGTCGTCGACGAAAGGTCCAAAAGGCGCTTTGAGTCAATCCTTCTGCGAGGAAATAAATCGGCAAGACGTGCGTGAATCGTAGCGGCCGCCTTGCCGCTCAACTGCTGGTAAACAATCGACCTTGCTAGATATTCAAAAACGGTTCCACGATCCCGCGATTCCAGCCCGCATATGCCGACGGCCTTGATCACCCGAGCAAGGCCCCGGTCGACGGCCCTAAGATGCCGCTGCGCGTTTACGAGATCAGTCATTGCATCTGTTCACTCGGCCTTGAGCCTCTTGATCGAGCGGGCCGGGACTATAGACCACATATCCATCTCATCGTTTGCCTGTCGAAACTGCTCCAGACAGCGCGGCTCAAAACAACCAGAGAGTTCTGCTTTAAGCGCCATATTGACTACCTGGTGTCCAACAAGCAGAAGATCACCGGGGTCGGTCTTTAATTCGGTCACCA
>JAYNKS010000090.1:0-3777 GCA_038111345.1 Gammaproteobacteria bacterium
TCGAGCGTCCCTTGATTTTTGAGCCACTCAGACGCGGTGACGATATCAACCGGGTTCCCCCCTTCTTGGAGCGCTTTTATCGCACCAAATATCTCGCGGTGCTGTCGCAGGTAAAAATCGTCCGACCGCACGATATCCGCGACCTCGTCCCAGCGACGCGTATCCACCAGCAGGCCGCCAAGCACAGACTGCTCGGCTTCCGGTGCCTGAGGGGGTACTCGGCCAGTCTGAGGTACCGCTGAAATATTAGAGAAACGTTGCGACACGCTTTGGGACCCTTGTCTGAAAAATCAGGAAGAAGCCACCTATTGTAGACAAGGGTTCCGCACTTTCACAGCGCGGCCTGGAGAAAGAAAACCGTATTGGCCGTTTGCCGACGATGAGGCCGGCAGACGGCGCGTAGGGTGCGATCAGCCTTCCGGCGAGTCGCCAGTTGCGTCGGCCGAAGGCGGTGAAGGTATCGCCACATCCTCATTCTCCGGCTCCACGACCACTTTCAGCGTGACGTGAATTTCAGGATGCAGAATTAGCGTCACCGAGTGCTCTCCGAGTACCTTCAGGGGCCCGTCTGGCATAGCCACCTCGGAACGCTGTACCGCAATATCTGCGGACTGAAGAATTTCCGCGATATCAACGGGACTAACCGATCCAAAAAGACGCCCCTCTTCTCCTGAAAGCCGTTTAACAGTGATTCGCTCGGGCAATAAAGCAGCCTTCGCCTGCGCCGCTTCGCGGCGCTCCGAGTCCAACTTGGCGAGCTCCCGTCGTCGCTCTTCCACCTTTTGCTTCGCCTCGGCGCTTGCCGGAACGGCCTTGCCTTGAGGGATAAGGAAGTTCCTGCCGTAGCCCGGCTTGACGGAGACCAGATCGCCAAGTTCACCAAGATTCTGAATGCGTTCCAACAATATGAGTTCCATGATTCGATCCTCAGTGCTGGTCCGTGTAGGGGAGCAACGCCAGAAAACGCGCCCGCTTGATCGCAGTAGCCAATTGACGTTGGTAACGGGCCTTCGTGCCGGTGTTACGGCTCGGCATGATCTTCCCGGTCTCCGTGATATAGCCCTTGAGCGTTTCCAGATCCTTGTAATCGATCTCCTTTACGCCTAGTGCTGTGAATCGGCAGTACTTCCGTCGTTTGCTTACTCGGTTCATGCCTGCTTCTCCTTCGAATCTTCGTCCGTGTCGTCCGCTTTGGATTCAGCGTCATCGTCGTTGCTTGCGGTGACGGGCGAACGGTCTTCAACGTCATCGTCGTCAGAGTCCCCTGCCTCCGCCAGGAGGGAGGCTTCTGTGATCGCTTCATCCCGCCGAATGATGAGGTTGCGCAAAACGGCATCACTAAACTTAAACATGCTTGCCATCTCGTCAATGGCAGGCTGATCACATTCCACATTCATCAGCACGTAGTGCGCCTTGTGAACCTTGTCGATGTTGTAAGCCAGATGCCGTCGCCCCCAGTCCTCGAGGCGATGAATTTTTCCACCGCTGCCCTCGATCAAGGTCTTGTACTTATCGACCATCGCGGGGACCTGTTCACTCTGGTCCGGGTGTACGAGAAATACGACTTCATAATGTCGCATGGAGATCTCCTTATGGGTGATAGCTACCCGGCCAATCCGGTGCAGCAAGGAGCAGGCTAAAACGCCGCCGGTCGCGAATTCTAACGGTTTTGGTTGCGGTCCGACAAGATTACGACCCGGTCTGTGCGTTTGCCCTATGCACTAGCCCTATTCTTGATCAGTTCCTCTACCACGGTGGGCTCGGCAAGGGTTGACGTATCACCAAGACTGTCCAGTTCATTTGCGGCAATTTTCCTCAAAATTCGTCGCATGATCTTGCCCGAGCGAGTCTTTGGTAAACCCGGCGCCCATTGGATTACGTCGGGGCTGGCAATTGGCCCGATCTCGGAACGCACGAGCGCCACCAGCTCCTTGCGCAGGGCGTCGTCCGGTTGAATACCAGCCATGGGTGTGACGTAGGCATATATTCCCTGGCCCTTGATATCGTGGGGATAACCCACGACCGCCGCCTCAGCCACCTTCTCATGTAACACCAGCGCGCTTTCGACCTCAGCTGTGCCCATTCGATGCCCCGAGACGTTGATCACATCATCCACCCGTCCCGTAATCCACCAATATCCATCCTCATCACGTCGGGCACCATCGCCGGTCATGTAGAACCCGGGGTAGGTTGAGAAGTAAGTCTGTATAAAACGCTCGTGGTCGCCGAAAACGGTTCTCATCTGTCCCGGCCAGGACTGCGTAATCACCAGATTACCAGACGTGGCTCCCTCCAACTCCTTGCCATCTGCGTCAAGCAACGCGGGGACAATGCCAAAAAACGGCCGTGTTGCCGAACCCGGCTTCAGATCCGTCGCCCCCGGTAATGGACTGATCAGAATACCCCCCGTTTCCGTTTGCCACCAGGTATCCACGATGGGGCACCGGGTGTCGCCGACCACACGGTGATACCACTCCCATGCCTCGGGGTTGATGGGCTCACCTACTGTCCCCAACAGTCGAAGACTGTTTCGACGGGTCGAATGAACTGGGCCATCTCCCTGGCTCATCAACGCCCGGATGGCGGTGGGGGCTGTGTAGAAAATATTGACCTGATGCTTATCGACCACCTGCCAAAAACGTGAGGCGTCGGGATAAGTCGGGACACCCTCAAACCTCAGCGTCGTCGCCCCATTGGCTAACGGTCCGTAAAGGATGTAGCTGTGGCCGGTAATCCAACCCACATCTGCAGTACACCAATAAATGTCTCCATCGTGGTAGTCAAATATGTAGTGATGTGTCATGGCGGCGTACAGCTGGTAGCCACCCGTCGTGTGCAGCACCCCTTTTGGCTTACCGGTCGATCCTGAGGTGTACAGAATGAAGAGCGGGTCTTCCGCTTCCAGGGGCTCCGCCTCACAATCAGGAGAAGCCGCAGAAATAGCGTCGTGATACCAGACATCTCGCGCACCACCGGATGGAACCTCGTTTCCGGTTCGGCGCACCACGATGGTGGTATGAACATCGGGGCAGCCTGCCAATGCCTTCTCCACGTTAGCCTTCAGGGGGACCGCCTTCCCGCCCCGCGGACCCTCATCCGCCGTAATCACGACTCTGCAGTCCGAATCAAGAATGCGATCGCGCAGCGCCTCAGGGGAAAAACCACCGAACACGACCGAGTGCACCGCCCCGATACGCGCGCAACTTAGCATGGCCACCGCGGCCTCTGGAATCATGGGCATATAAATCGATACCCGATCGCCCTTTCGAACGCCACGGTCCTTGAGGACGTTTGCAAAGCGGCAGACTTCGTCGTGCAACTCGCGATAGGTAATCTTTCGATCAACAGACGGATCGTCGCTCTCCCAAATGATGGCCACCTGATCGCCGCGCTCGGCGAGATGACGATCAATACAGTTATAAGCGACGTTCAGGGTCGCGCCTTCAAACCAACGGATATCCGCCGTGTGGTAGTTACAGCGACTCACGGTCTCCCAGGGCGTAAACCAGGTCACAAATCGCTCTGCCTGCTTTGCCCAGAAACCGTCAGGATCATCAATCGATTCGCGATACATACGGTCATACTCAGCCGCGTCGATATGTGCTCGTTTTGCGAATTCGGGGATTACCGGGTGGATGACGGTCTCGCTCATCGTGGACTCCTTCGAAGTGATTTCTTCCTAGACTACCAGTGGTGTATTTTAAGCACTCGATACATTTGTCAATCTTCAGTGATGGCAGAAGGGTCTGCATCTAGGATATCGCCGCGATCCCAGAG
>JAYNKS010000090.1:3787-7123 GCA_038111345.1 Gammaproteobacteria bacterium
TCCCAGAGGTGGCGCTCCCCGAGCAAGGCAAGCCATTTTTCGTGCTCTTCTTGCTCGCTGGCGGAGGCAAAAATCACGGGAAAATCCACAGCCGTTCTCCCGCCATCGGTCGAGCTCACGCTGGCTTTCCCAGGCGCACGGGGCTGACTCTCAAGACCAAGGCTGGTTTGACCACCGGTCATCGACAGGTACACGTCAGCCAGAATTTCCGCGTCCAGGAGCGCGCCATGCAGTTGGCGACCGCTATTGTCTACCCCATATCGACGACATAGCGCATCGAGGCTGTTGCGCTGTCCCGGATGCATCTCACGCGCCAAAGCGAGCGAATCTGTCACCCGGCAAAACTCCTCGATCCGTCTCGAATCGCCCAATCTTTCGAGCTCTTGATTGAGAAACTCCACATCAAATGCCGCGTTGTGGATTACAAGCTCATGGCCAGAAATAAACGCGATAAACGGTTCGACGATGTCCTTGAAAAACGGCTTATCTTCAAGGAATTCTGATGAAATACCGTGCACCTCCTGAGCCCCGGCATCGATCTCGCGCTCGGGATTGAGGTAAGAGTGAAAGTTCTCGTTGGTATGACGCCGATTACGCAGCCGAACGCAACCGAGCTCAATGATCCGATGGCCGGCCTTCGCGTCCAGCCCGGTTGTCTCCGTATCCAAGACAATCAAATCCATCACGCTACCCCTTTCGCGTTTTACGTTACATGATCATCTGATCGATAGCCCTATTCGCCAGGGCATCGGCCCGCTCATTCTGCGGATGACCGCTGTGGCCTTTTACCCAATGCCACTGTACCTCCCGATCCCGCGAGAGCGCGTCCAGTTGAACCCATAAATCCTTGTTCTTCACTGGCTGTTTGCTCGCAGTACGCCAGCCATTCGCCTTCCAGTTCGCAATCCAGCTTTGAATACCGTTTTTGACGTACTGCGAGTCGGTATGCACCGAGACGGCCGTGCCGGCATTAACCTGCCGCAGCCCTTCAATCGCCGCCATAAGCTCCATCCGGTTATTGGTGGTCAGGGCTTCGCAACCGCTGATCTCATGGGCGGCGTCTTCATCAAGGATGACCACCCCCCACCCTCCTGGACCCGGGTTCCCACGGCAGGCCCCGTCCGTAAACATGTTGATCATGGCTGCGAACGGATGACAGGGGCCACCCCGCCTCCCGCCCTCGAGCAGGATGATGACCATCTCGCCGTAACGGGCTGGCGAGCTGAAGGACGCCTGGGGAGTTCTCGAACGGTCGCCTGGCGTCCAACCAGCATGGCCTTTTTTGCAACCAACAGATAGCACCCCGCTAGCAACGGCCACCAGCGGTCGCCCGCGTATTCCATGAATCGAGTCTTCTCGAGCAGCTTTCGATGGCTGATGGGCGGTCGATAAAAACGCATTTGCGCTCCTTTTAACTCAAGGCCCAGCAGCTTCATCCAATCCTGTATCCGTCCCGCCGACAGAAAGTGGGGCGCGCCTTGCTCTCGCCCCAGCATTCGCCGAATTGACCATCCGCCGTAGGGATTGAACCCGCAGATCAACAAGTGCCCCTCCGGCGCAAGCACCTGACAGGCTTCCCTCACGATTCTGTGCGGAGCGCTCGACCAGTCCAGCACAAAAGGCAGGATGAGCAGATCCACCGAGTGGCGCCCAAAGGGCAGTGACTCAGCCGTGTCAATACGAATCGACGGAGCCGGATGTTGGGTGTCGCTTTTCTCAAGCAGCAGATACTGCTGTTCGGCCCTCTCCAAAAAAAAGCCCCCTCGCAGGCCTACTTGAACGCCCACTTTGAAATAGCGCTGGGGCACAAGGTTTGCAACCGCCTCGGTGATGGTCAGGGATAGCTCTTGGCCAAGAGGCCCGGACTCAAAACTTTCCCACCGGCCCTGCTGGCCCGGGTCTGGCGCCGCGTTACTGTGCAGATATGGCGGGCTTGGGCTCATGTATTGGCCTACGAGGAACGTACCGGAACCTTTAGGGTAACGATGATCCGGCTAAAGGTCGAGCGAAAAAACCATAGCATCCTCTTGATGGGGGGGTCCGTAGTAGGCCTTTCGCGTGTGCAGTAATGAGAAGCCGCGACTGCGATACAGTTTTTGCGCACGGTGGTTACTGGGTCGGACCTCAAGAAACATTCGACCCACATCCTCCTGTCTCGCCAGTTCAATGGCAAAGTCCAGAATCCTTCCGCCCAAGCCACCTCCCTGCCACTCTGGCTGAACGGCGATATTCAAAAGATGGGCTTCCCCGGCCGCACAAGATAGAAGAAGATATGGATGGACGTTATCCTGTCGGTAGACCCAGCATTGGTATGCCGCCTGTAAGCAGTCGCGAAAAATCGCCTGACTCCATGGGGAAAGTGAGACCTGCGCCTCAATGAGCGCGACCCGTGGTACGTCCTCGAGCATCATGGGCTCAGGACGCAGGCTGGGGGTTAGGTTGGCGACGTGCATTCCTGTTGATAGATCGCCCTTGCTTGCTTCAGATCGACCCAAGCGTTTCGCTTTTCCCCTGGTGACCGCAGGAGATAGGCGGGGTGATAGGTCGCTACGAGTGGCGCGCCGTCCTTGCCGAACCGATGGACTCTCCCCCGAAGCTGGCCCAGCGAGTCTTTTGACCCGAGAAGCGCCTGAGCCGCAAAGCGGCCAAGGGCCAGGATCATACGGGGTTTCACAAGGTCGATCTGTTTTGTCAGGTAAGGCAAACAGTGCTCGACTTCGGCGCCTTGGGGATCCCGATTATCTGGCGGTCTGCACTTCAATACGTTGGCAATATACACAGCGTTGCGCTGCAGGCCTAACGCCACCAACATCTCCGTCAGCAACGCCCCGGCCCTCCCCACAAAGGGGGTGCCCTGTCGATCTTCCTCTGCGCCGGGAGCCTCTCCAATGACCATCCACTCCGCGGGCACGGGCCCCAGTCCAAACACGGTCTGCTGGCGCGACACATGGAGCCCACAAAGTTCACATGTCGCTACTTGCCCACGAAGCGCCTCTAGCGCTCCATCCGTCTGGCTGGCGGCGTGCGAGCCAGCAGCGACGGACGGGCGAGCGGATGGGCTACTCCTGCTAGCGTCGATCCACCGCGTGATACCCATTTCACGCAGGTAGTTGGCTCGAGCGCCCATAGGCCTGTCCTAGACCGCGGCGCCGCTCTGCGGATTTACCCGATAGCCGCCCGCGTGAAGCTTGTTGAGACCATTCACATACGCCTTGACAGACGCCACCACGATGTCGGTATCCGCCCCTTGGCCGTTGACGATACGGCTATTTTCTTCAAGCCGAACGCTCACCTCTCCCTGCGAATCCGAGCCAGCTGTGATCGCATTCACCGAGT
>JAYNKS010000091.1:0-3413 GCA_038111345.1 Gammaproteobacteria bacterium
GAAGCTTGACCTCGCAGCTGGCGTAGACGTCGAAATCAAACTGGGCTAATCGCAGGGCGCTTTTAGGAGTTTTAGCAAAAATGTCATTAGGTCTTGTGGGAAAGAAAGTAGGGATGACCCGCGTCTTCAGTGACGATGGGGTGTCGACGCCGGTCACGGTCGTACAGGTTACACCGAACCGCGTGACCCAGGTCAAACGCGAGGCCACCGATGGCTATGTCGCCCTCCAGATGACGACAGGCGAGCGCCGAGCAACGCGAGTCAACAGCGCTGCGCGCGGTCACTTCGCCAAGGCCGGCACGGAAGCAGGGCGATCGCTCTGGGAGCTTCGGGTGGATGCCGATACGGCGGATCAGTATGCACCCGGCGCCGAACTCAGTGTGGCGTTGTTTGAAGTGGGTCAGAAGGTCGACGTTCGCGGCACCACTATTGGACGCGGCTTTGCCGGGGTCATGCGTCGCCATAATTTTGGCGGGGGTCGCGCCACGCACGGTAACTCCAAGGCACACCGCAAGCCCGGTTCGATTGGTCAAAACCAGGACCCCGGTCGAGTGTTTAAGGGGAAAAAGATGGCGGGCCATATGGGCAATGTGGCGCGCGTTCAGCAAAACCTCGAGATCGTTCGGGTGGACTCGGACCGTAATCTGCTTTTGATTCGGGGATCCGTGCCGGGACCGAAGGGTTTTGATCTTCTCATCCAGCCGTCTGTGAAGGGCGCAGGCTCTGCAAAGGCCTGAGTGGACTTCTGGAAAGCATCAGTAAGGGAATAAAACGTGGAACACGCAGTGGTTAAACACGACGGCTCAACGGATCGCAATGTCAGCCTTGCCGACACGGTGTTCGCCGCGGATTACAAAGAGCCTTTGATTCACCAGGCCGTCTGCGCCTACTTGGCTGGAGCGCGGTCTGGAACCAGTGCTCAGAAAAACCGTTCCGCGGTGAGTGGCGGCGGGGCGAAGCCATGGCGGCAAAAGGGTACCGGGCGCGCGCGAGCGGGAACCAGCCGCAGCCCGATTTGGAGAGGTGGCGGTCGAGCGTTTCCGTCGGCGAACCGATCTTACGCTCAGAAACTAAATCGGAAGATGTACCGAGCGGCCATACGATCGATCCTCTCTGAACTGGTCCGCCAGGGCCGCGTTCTCATCTGTGACGATATCCTCGTTGACGAACCCAAAACCTCGAAGATGTCCAAGACGCTGCAAGGGCTGGGTATCTCCGGCCGCGTGCTATTGGTGACCTCGGAGTTTGATTTAAACGTGGCGCTGTCCGCGCGTAATCTGGTTGGGGTCGAGACCCTCGAGGCCTCTGAGCTTAACCCAGTGAGCCTGGTAGGCAGCGAACACGTGATCTTTTCTGAGGCGGCCGTTAAGAAGGTAGAGGAGGCGCTGCAATGAACATGGAACGTCTTCATCAGATCATCCTCGCTCCGGTGATTTCTGAGAAGAGCACCTCGGCTGCCGATCTGGCGAATCAGGTGGTCTTTGAAGTGCTCCCGAACGCGACCAAGCCGGAAGTCCGTCAGGCCGTTGAGCATCAGTTTAACGTTAAGGTGGAAGACGTGCAGATGGTTAATGTGCGTGGCAAGGTGAAACGCTTTGGGCGTTCTCCCGGGAAGCGCCGTAACTGGAAGAAGGCATATGTCCGTCTCGCCGAGGGGCAGGATATCGACTTCATGGGTGCAGGCGCCTAGGTGTCGAGCAAAGACTCATTCGGAAATTAGACGTAAGAACAGGATTACTCAGATGCCAGTCGTAAAACAAAAGCCCACGTCCGCCGGCCGTCGAGGCATGGTTCGTGTGGTCTCCCCAGACCTGCACAAAGGTCGACCGGTCGCGGCTCTAACCGAATCACAGACGGCCACTAACGGCCGGAACAACGCGGGCCGAATAACCGTTCGCCATCGGGGCGGCGGGCACAAGCATCATTACCGTATTGTGGATTTCAAGCGCTTAAAAGACGGTATTCCCGCTCGCGTCGAGCGCTTGGAGTACGACCCGAACCGTAGTGCGCATATTGCCTTGCTGCTCTACGCTGATGGCGAGCGCCGGTACATCATTGCCCCTAAAGGTTTACGCGCCGGCGATTCGGTAGTGTCAGGCAGCGACGCCGCGATCCGGCCCGGCAACACGCTGCCGATAAAGAATATTCCCGTGGGTACGGTAGTCCATTGCGTAGAGCTGAAGCCCGGAAAAGGCGCACAGCTCGCTCGCTCGGCTGGCGCATCCATTCAGTATCTCGGTCGCGAAGGGGCCTATGCGCTGATGCGCCTTCGCTCAGGTGAGACCCGCAAAGTACTCGCCGAGTGCCGTGCAACTATCGGCGAAGTGGGCAATTCAGAAAATTCGCTTCGCAAGCTCGGAAAAGCGGGCGCCAAGCGCTGGCTCGGGATCCGGCCCACGGTCCGAGGTGTGGCGATGAACCCGGTCGACCATCCTCATGGTGGCGGCGAAGGCCGCACCTCTGGCGGTCGCCACCCGGTTAGCCCTTGGGGTACGCCGACGAAAGGGTACCGAACGCGGCGGAACAAGCGCACCAGTTCAATGATTATTCGCAGAAGGAAGAAATAGGTATGCCTAGATCCGTCAAAAAAGGCCCCTTTGTTGATCATTCGCTGTGGGCGAAGGTATCGAAGGCGAAAGACGAAGGCTCACGGCGCCCAATTAAGACCTGGTCCAGACGATCCATGATCATGCCGGAATTTGTAGGATTGACCATCGCGGTGCACAACGGAAAGCAACACGTGCCGGTGCTTGTTACCGAGAACATGGTTGGTCATAAACTCGGTGAGTTCGCCGCGACCCGTACCTTCCGGGGCCACGTGGCGGATCGCAAGACGAAGTAGGGCGGTCGGTATTTTAAAACCGTCCGAATGCTATTCGACGCGATAAACAGCGCGCTAAACAAAAAGACCGATCAAAGCACGAAGCAAGAAGCAAGAAGAGAGCCCATAGAAAAAAAGAGACAAAACGAGCGGTATTTACCGCGTGTCTCAGCATGACACTAGCTTAGAGAGATTAAGAAAATGGAAGTCAAAGCGGTCGCCCGATTCGTCCGGTTGTCTCCCCAAAAGGGGCGGCTGGTTGCCGATCAGGTGCGAAATCTGCCGGTGGGTAAGGCGCTGGAGCTGCTGCAGTTTAGTCCGCGAAAAGCGGCAGGGGTTATTCGCAAGGTGCTTGAATCAGCCATTGCGAATGCCGAGCACAATGAGGGCGCTGACATCGACGAGTTACGGGTGAGTCAGATCATGGTTGATGAGGGTCCTGTTATGAAGCGTTGGCTCCCGCGGGCAAAAGGCCGGGCGACTCCTTTAATCAAACCAACGAGTCACATTACGGTCAGCGTCAGCGACGTCGCTAAAGGGGGCAATTAGCAAATGGGTCAAAAGATTCATCCAAACGGGTTTCGCCTAGGCG
>JAYNKS010000091.1:3423-5629 GCA_038111345.1 Gammaproteobacteria bacterium
CTCCGAAAACGGCTTGCCAACGCGGCCGTGAGTCGGATCGAGTTGGTGCGGGCGGGCGAGACGCTAAACGTCACTATTCACACGGGCCGCCCGGGCATTGTGATCGGGAAGAAGGGAGAGGATATCGAGAAGTTGCGTCGCGATATTCTGGCGCTCAATAACAATGTTCCGGTACAGGTTGCGGTTGAGGAAATCCGCAAGCCTGAGTTGGATGCTCGGCTCGTTGCGGAGAACGTGTGTCAGCAGCTTGAGAAGCGAATCATGTTCCGTCGGGCGATGAAGCGAGCGGTTCAAAACACGATGCGACTTGGCGCTAAGGGCGTGAAGATTATGATCTCGGGCCGATTGAATGGGGCAGAAATTGCCCGGACCGAATGGTACCGAGAAGGCCGCGTACCCCTGCACACCTTGCGTGCTGATGTGGATTACGGCTTTTCCGAGGCGCAAACGACGTATGGTGTGATCGGAGTGAAGGTTTGGATTTTCAAGGGAGAAATCCTCCCGGGCGCATCTGAAGTGGAAGCGCCAAAGACCGCGCAAGCGAACGCCACAGTCTGAGGTCAGGTTAGATGCTCCAACCGAAAAGAACAAAATTCAGAAAACAACAAAAGGGCCGAAATCGCGGTCTGGCGGTGCGCGGCAGCAAGGTCAGTTTTGGCGACTTTGGCCTGCAATGCACCGGACGCGGTCGCCTGACCGCCCGCCAGATTGAGGCCGCTCGTCGGGCCATTAACCGCTATGTCAAGCGCGGTGGCCGGGTCTGGATTCGGGTCTTCCCGGATAAGCCGGTATCAAAGAAGCCTCTGGAAGTCCGAATGGGAAAAGGAAAAGGGAACCCCGAGTATTGGGTCGCGTTGGTGCAACCCGGCACCATGATTTATGAAATTCAGGGCGTGGAGGAAGAGATGGCTCGAGAGGCCTTCCGACTTGCGGGAGCGAAACTCCCGATATCCACGTCGTTTGTCAAACGTCAGGCAGCGTAGGATTAAACGGCAATGGCGGAAAAGAAAGTGGTCGGCATGAGCGCCGAAGAACTTAAAGCAGAGCTTATTGATCTGCGCAAGGAACAATTCAACTTACGCATGCAGCGCGGAACCGGTCAGTTGGCGAATCCTTCGCGCTTTAAGGTGGTTCGACGCCAGATTGCGCGAATCAAGACTCGCATGAGTGAAATAAACAGGACTGTGTCATGAGCGAAGAACAATCTGCGCAAAAAGCGTCGCGTGCACGTACGCTTCAGGGCAGCGTCGAGAGCGCCAAGATGGATAAAACCATCACGGTTCTGGTGGAGCGCCAGCTTCAGCACCCGCTGTACAAAAAGTACATCCGCCGATCGACCCGATTGCACGCGCATGACGAAAACAACGAGTGTCAGAAGGGCGATGTTGTGGTGATCGAAGAGTCCCGACCGATTTCTAAGCTGAAGAGCTGGCGGCTGGTTAAGGTCGTGACCCGCGCAGACCAGGACACGGCGGCCTCCGCGTAGAGCAACACAGAGCAGACTCGTTACATAACGGCCAAATTCAACCTCCTAATCATATTCGGTAGAAGACCATGATTCAGATGCAAAGCAACCTCAGCGTCGCCGATAACAGCGGTGCGCGCCGGGTTCAGTGTATTAAGGTGCTTGGGGGTTCCAAGCGCCGCTACGCCGGAGTAGGGGACATCATCAAGGTCAGCGTTAAAGAGGCGATCCCTAACAGTCGCGTCAAGAAGGGCGATGTCTACCAGGCAGTGGTGGTTCGTACCAAGCACGGGGTTCGCCGTTCGGACGGATCTCTAATCCGCTTCGACAGCAATGCGGCGGTGCTTTTGAATGCCCAGTCCCAGCCCGTTGGGACGCGTATTTTTGGCCCCGTGACCCGAGAGCTTCGATCCGAGCGTTTTATGAGGATCATCTCGCTGGCGCCTGAAGTTCTCTGAGGTTGGTAAGGAAGACACCATGAAAAAATTTCGTAAGGGCGACGACGTTGTGGTTTTGACGGGTCGCGATAAAGGCAAGCGGGGCACGATCCTTCGGGTGTTGGACACCGAGCGGGCGCTGGTGGATAACGTCAACGTGGTGAAAAAACACACCAAACCGAATCCAAACAAGGGTGAGACCGGCGGAATCATTTCCAAAGAGTCTCCCATTCAGATATCCAATCTCGGGATCTATAACCCGAATAGTAAAAAGGCTGACCGCGTCGGGTTCAAAGTCCTGGAG
>JAYNKS010000091.1:5721-7116 GCA_038111345.1 Gammaproteobacteria bacterium
ACATTATCAGAAGACCGTAGTGCCGGCCCTCATGGAGCAATTTAAATACTCCAGCTCCATGGAAGTGCCGCGGATTACCAAGATTACGCTCAATATGGGCGTGGGGGAGGCCGTTGCCGACAAAAAGGCAATGGATTCCGCAGTGGAGGACTTGACCAAGATCGCCGGCCAAAAACCGATCGTAACGAACGCACGAAAATCTGTTGCGGCGTTCAAGATCCGCGAGGGTTGGCCCATCGGCTGCAAGGTAACCCTTCGAAGGGATCGAATGTATGAATTCCTTGATCGATTGATCACGATCGCGTTCCCACGCGTTCGAGACTTTCGAGGGGTGTCGGCCCGCTCGTTCGACGGCCGCGGCAATTACAGCATGGGCTTCAAAGAGCAGATTATTTTTCCGGAAATTGACTACGACAAAGTAGATGCGTTGCGAGGTCTGGACGTCACGATTACGACAACAGCCCGAACCAACGAGGAAGGGGAAGCTTTACTTCGTGGATTCAACTTTCCTCTTCGAAAATAGGAATTGTTATGGCAAAGAAATCGATGCTTGCTCGTGAAGTGAAGCGTAAAAAATTAAGTGCACAGTTTAAAGGGCAGCGCGACGCGCTGCGGGGCAAGGTGACTGACGAATCGTTTTCCTATGACGACCGTTGGCAAGCCATGCTCGACCTCCAGAAGCTGCCGCGCGACTCTTCACGGTCTCGACAGCGAAACCGTTGCGCACTCACCGGTCGTCCGAGAGGCTACTTTCGACGGTTTGGTCTCGCGCGTAATGCGTTGCGCGAGGTGGTGATGCGTGGCGAGGCGCCGGGTGTGGTTAAGGCAAGCTGGTAATCCGTGCCGCTTAACTGAAAACCGGCGTACCGTTGCCGAACGATCGAATACAGGAATTGAAAAAGATTCGTCGCGGACCACTCCGTTCGGCGACGAGAAACTTCGTAAAAAGGAATCGCTATGAGTATGTCTGATCCCATCGCCGATATGCTGACCCGCGTTCGCAATGCGCTCGCGGCCCGTAAGCGATCTGTGACCATGCCCTCGTCAAAGACGAAGCTTGCGTTGGCTGAGGTGCTCAAGGCTGAGGGCTACATTAGTGACGTTGCCGCGGCCTCGGCGGACGGAAAGTCAGAAATGACGATTACCCTGCGATATGCGGACGGTATGAGCGCCATCGAGCGGATCGAGCGAGTCAGCCGACCGGGTCGACGTGTTTACTGCGGCGTTGCGGATATGCCGAGTGTGAACGGGGGGCTGGGTGTCGTGATGCTTTCGACCTCTAAGGGTCTAATGACGGATCGCCAGGCACGCTCCGCGGGCGTCGGCGGCGAGATCCTTTGCCGCGTGTTCTGATTCTCCGAGCGTCGCGCTTTTAGACATTTAGTTAGAAAGAAT
>JAYNKS010000092.1:0-7061 GCA_038111345.1 Gammaproteobacteria bacterium
AGCATCTGACTTTTAATCAGGTGGTCGCAGGTTCGATCCCTGCACGGCCCACCAAACTTGGCTCGGCACGCTACTCCTTTTTTCGGCCTGTCTGGTTTTTGCATACCAAAGTCCACGTGCCGAAACTTTTTACGGGCGATGAGCAGGCTGCGCCGCTTTCATTTTTTCGTCGGGTGTGACTCATCGCTCGCCACGACAGGGTCGCTGCTCTTGCCCTGCCAGTTCGCTAAGGTTGTTGTGGCGCGCTCCGAGGATGTTTTATTCACCGATTACGCACAGCAGCGTACCGCTGCGAGGAATATATGTTGGAATTTAAGGAACTCAAGCTTGATGCTCGGATACAAAGCGCAATCCTGAGCGCAGGCTTCAAAGAGCCTACGGAGATTCAGCGCCGAGCGATTCCCGTTGTGCTGTCAGGCGTTGATCTGATGGCCTCGGCTCAAACGGGCACAGGTAAGACGGCAGCTTTTGTTTTGCCTGCTCTAAACCGGCTGCTGAAGGCGTCGAAGAAGCCCGGCAACGGACCTCGGGCGTTGGTTTTGACGCCGACCCGAGAGCTTGCACTTCAGATCAATCAGCATGTGCGTCAGTTCAGTCGTGGCTCAAAAATCTCCTCGGGATCGATTGTTGGTGGGATGGCGTATCACCCGCAATTGAAAATGCTCCGAGGTCGCTTGGATTTCCTGGTGGCGACACCCGGCCGATTGCTCGACCATATGGAGCAAAGGAAAGTGGACTTTTCCCGAATCGAGATACTGGTATTGGATGAGGCAGACCGGATGCTCGACATGGGCTTTATTGACGCCGTAACTGAGATTGCTGCGGCGATGCCTAAAGATCGTCAGACGCTTCTTTTCTCTGCCACCCTCGAAGGCCCTGTGCTGAAGGTGGCGAACCAGCTTTTAAAAAGCCCCAAGCGGCTATCGCTAGCTGCAAATAATCAGCGTCACAAGCTTATCCAGCAGATGATGTATCACGCGGATAGTAAAGCGCATAAGCAGAAGCTACTGGAATTTCACCTAAAAAGCGGTCGAATTTTCAAATCGCTGATCTTTACGGCGACAAAACGGGGGGCTGAACAGATGGCAAGGGCACTCCAAGTAAAAGAGATCAAGAGCGCTGCTTTGCACGGGGATATGAGCCAAAACAAGCGACGGCAAATGGTCGAAAATCTGCGCAAGGGGCGTATTGAGACGCTGGTCGCCACGGACGTGGCCGCAAGAGGGCTCGATATCAAGGACATCAGTCATGTCATCAATTTTGACCTACCCACCGTAGCGGAAGATTACATTCATAGGATAGGTCGCACGGGACGAGCCAGCGCGACCGGATACGCGATATCGCTCGTCGGCCCCGCCGATTGGAACAAACTCTCACAGATTGAAAAACTGATTGGGGAAAAGGTTAAAAGAGAGATTGTCGATGGTCTTGAGCCCACCAGCGGTGAGCCACGCAAGACGCCAAAGGCCAGAGCCAAGCCCGTTGCTCGGGCAAAGCCCCGACTCAAGACCGCGAAAACCACACAGACCAAGAAGACCAAAAAAAGCAAAATGAGTCCGAAGAGCGCGAGCGGCACCGCTCCATATAAGCCCGGCAGTTGGCGAAAATCCAAGTCCGCGACGAAGCGCACAAGGTCCCGTCCGACTAAGCCTACTAGAAAAGCAGCGTGAGGCGACGGCCCGATGGGGCTGCTAAGCGATCACCACTCGATAGATCTGGCTTAATCGGGAGGATGTCTCCGACAAGTGGAAATTAAACCTGCAACAAAAAATGAGTAAAGACTTTATCTCTGAAGTGAGCGATTCGGTCATCGCACACATGAACGAAGATCATGCGTCAGCCAATCTAGATTACGCCCGCGGCCTGGGCGGGATTGCCGATGCCGTTTCCGCGTCTCTAACGGCCATTCGGGGCGAGGGGATTTCTTTGCTGGTCGAAACACCGCAGGAATCAAAGGAGATCTTTATCGCGTTTCCCCAAATTCTACTCTCAGCGGAAGAGATTCGACCGGCACTCATTCGTTTATTGCAGGTCGCTCGCGAGTCCCTTCGGAAAGGCTGAGGTTGCCGTCTGTGCACCCCAACGGATAGGATCACTGGATAGCCGTTCGCCGGTATCAACGTAACTGGGAAACGAGCCGAGTGATTCCAACGTTTGCAGCCGGGCACGACCGGCAAGACATTTCAAATGCGCTCATCCATCACGGCGCGGTGATTGTTGAATCGCTGTTGGAGCCTGGAATCATTGACGCCATCAGCGATGATTTTCGCCCGGGTTTTGATCATCAAGGCCATGTCTTCGAAAATGACTTCAATGGATACAGCACGCGACGCCTCGGCGCCCTCGCCGGTCATTCAAAGATATTCGGCGTGATGCTGGCCAATCCGGTAGTGGTCTCGGCTGCAGAGGCGGTTCTGAAACCCAACTGCGAGGTTGTGCAAGTGGGAAGCACGTCGGCGATCGAGATTCTTCCCGGGGAGAAAGAGCAGGTTCTGCATCGAGACGACAGCATTTATCCAGTGGATCTATTGTCTTTCGAGCTTCAGATCTCAGCCCTTTGGGCCCTCGATGATTTTACTGAGGAAAACGGCGCGACACGTATCGTGATGGGCACTTCGGATCTTGATAAGGTTTCGGACAATGATTCGATTCCCATTGCTCAGGCAATCATGCCAAAAGGGTCCGTGGTTATGTATCTAGGGTCAACTATCCATGGTGGCGGCGCCAATTATTCATCTGAATCCAGAAAGGCGGCAGTGAACACCTATGCACTGGGCTGGTTGCGTCAGGAAGAGAATCAGTATCTAGCTCTTAGTCCGCAAGCGGTTGCCAGCCAATCCAACGAAGTTCAACGGTTGCTTGGATTTCAGGCCCATGGCCCCCATCTCGGCGTATGGCCTGACGATCCGGATGGATTTTGGTTCGACAGCTAGCCCAAGCAAGAATTAAAGCCTGATGCGATCTCGCTTGAAGAGCCAAGATCGCATGCTGTGGTGGCCCGGCAAACCTAACTAAGAAAGGAAAGCGTGTTATGAGTGAAACAGGAAACATTCGCCGTCTGGCAGGGGTCGTGCCTGGTCAGGCCACATCGGATGGCGCCGGCGTAAGCTTAACGCGCTACATCGGATCTCACTTCTTATCCGAGCTCGACCCATTTTTGTTGTTGGATTTTTTTGAGTCAGATGATCCGGATGATTACATCGCCGGTTTTCCGTCTCATCCGCACCGCGGCTTCGAAACGGTCACGTATCTTCTCGCGGGAAAAATGCGTCACGGCGACAATGCCGGACACAGTGGGGTTATAGAAACAGGCGGTATCCAATGGATGACGGCCGGGCGGGGTATCGTGCACTCTGAGATGCCTGAGCAGGAAGATGGCCGCCTTGCCGGCTTCCAGCTTTGGGTGAACCTGCCCGCATCGGATAAGTTGTGTGAGCCGGCGTATCATGAGTATCCTGCTGCGCAGATACCCTCTGAGCGTCATTCGTCTGGCGGTACGGTTCGCGTCATCACCGGCACCACATCCGCCGGCACGACCGGCCCGGTGAGCGGTGTCGTAACTCGTCCGCTCTACCTCGATGTCGAGTTACCCTCTGGCGCTATTTTCGAGGAGACGATCCCAGCGGAGCACAGCGCCTTTGTGTTTGCTATCGAGGGTGATGTGCAGTTTGGTGAGCCTGACGGTGAGGGAGTGCTTCGCTCGCGGGAACTCGGTATTCTGGGAGAAGGTGACCGCGTGATGATTCATGCCGGATCGACAGGCGCACGGTTTTTGCTGGTTGCCGCGAGGGCGTTGCATGAGCCGGTTGCCCGGTATGGCCCATTTGTCATGAATACCCGAAGCGAGATCGAGCAGGCCATCCGGGATTTTAATTCCGGTCGCTTCTAGCGATCGGCAGTCGTATGAACTCGACAGCGTGCGCGGGTTGACATGATCGTTGATCCGCGCGAGGTATCACGCCTGGCGTGTCGTGATGCCATTAGCTTTCCGGCCTTCACGCTTCTCTTTAGCATGATTGGCTTCGGTTCGCTTGTTCACCAGAGCGACCTTCCGCTGCTGATGGCGGTTGCGTTGACCGCGGGCATATGGGGTTTGCCGGGACAGTTGACCCTGGTCGAGATGCATGTCGCGGGTGCCTCGCTATTTTTTGTTGTTTTGGGTGTAGCCCTTGCGAACGCAAGATTCCTGCCCATGGTCGTTTCGTTTATGCCCCTGATGCCGAGTCGCTCCTCCAACCGGGCGTCTCGCTTTGTACTGGCACAGATGCTCTCTATCAATTCGTGGGCGGCAGGTCTGAGGCGTTTTCCGGACATCACGCCCGAACTTCGTCGCCGGTATTACGTGCTGTTTGGTGTTATTTGCATGGGTTCCGGAGTATTAGGAACCGTCATCGGTTTTGTCACTGTGAAGTTGGTGCCGCATGAGATAGCCCTGGGACTCATTTTCATGAATCCGCTTTTCTTTGCCGTATTGCTCGCCGGCGTGACCAGCCGATCCGCCGTGACGGCCTTACTGGTGGGCGCGCCGCTAGGCCTTTTTTTTCATGTGATCGTGCCGGATCTTGATCTTCTGCTAACCGGGGCGGTGGGCGGCACGCTTGCGTTTTTAATTGACAGACGACGACGCTCCAAAGTGCTTTGATGATGGATAGGTCCATGACGCTTGTCTTGCTGACTCTGGGCGGAATAGGGGCAACCTACGTGTGGCGGGCAGTTGGTGTGATCTTTGCGACAAAAATAACTACAGACAGTCCGGTGTTTTTATGGGTGACTGTGGTGTCCTATGCCATGCTGGGCGGTTTGATTGCTCGAATGATTGTGATGCCGATTGGCCCACTGATTGAAGTCTCGCTCACCGTCCGCCTCCTGTCGTTTGCAACCGGTCTCGCCGGTTTTTTCCTGACGGGAAAGCGCATTTTTCCTGGCGTCATCATAGGAGTGGGACTATTTATCTCTCTACAGTATTTCTATCCGGATATCTAGAATCCGCCTGTGCCCTCCTTTAACACCAAGCTCGGTCCCGATACGCCCCGGGTTTCTATTGCGTCGGACCAAGCCTTTGAGGTTCTCAAGCGCATCTTCTGTGCCTCGGGCTGCAGTGAAAAGATCAGCCAGCAGGTTGCTGAGCACCTGATAGATGCCAGTCTTTGCGGTGTTGAAAGTCATGGTGTGATGCGCACTCTTCAATACGTCGAACAGTTCAAGAGTGGCTACATGAATCCACGAGGTGAACCCGAGTTTCGTGAGCGCGCTCCAGGCGTGTGGGAGGTGGACGGTCATGAGGGTATCGGCATCCCCGCGATGAATCTTGCTTATTCGCAGGGCATGAGTAAGGCCGAGAAAACAGGGATTTCGGCGCTTGCGGTACGCCATGTGGGCCACACGGGTCGGCATGGCGCGTTCGCGGATCATGCGGCGCAAGCTGGCTTTCTGACCATTTGCGTAGGGGGTGGCAATAGAAAAATCTGGCGCCAGGTGGCTCCTCACGGCGGCGCGAAGGCGATGCTACCCACTAACCCCTGGTGTGTCGGAATTCCTGGCGGCCGCCGGGGCCCCGTCGTGCTGGATTTTGCAACCTCGAAAATCGCAGGCGGTTGGATTTACGCAGCAAGAAGCGCTGGCGTGCTGTTGCCTGAAAATTGCGTCATTGATTCTGATGGGCGTCCGACCCAAAAGCCTGAGGACTATTTCTCGGGTGGCGCTATCCTGCCGTCAGGAGAGCATAAAGGGTACGCCCTCGCGCTGATCGGCGAGTTGATCGGTGAAGCCATGTTGGGCCCTGCAACGACCGAGTGTCATTGGCTATTGATTACGATGAACGCTGCCCATTTTCGAAAACGACAGGCCATCGGGGCTGTGGCAGAGGAAATCCTCGCCGAGCTCCGCGCTTGTCCGCCGGCTCCGGGTTTTGACAGGGTGGAAATTCCTGGCGAGAGAGAGCGTGAGCATCAGCAGCGCACGACTGGGGTCCTCTCAATACCTGCTTCTACCTGGGATCAGATCCAGGCGCTTAGAGGATCGGCGTCAGATTCGTGATTTCCTTTGCGAAAGACTAAAGGCGGTTGCGATCGAGTTGTTTTCGCCCCGCTCAGGCGGGGCTTTTTTATGCGGTCAGAGTCGCTTCCTGCCGATCTTTGTCGTCGCTGGACTAGCCTCGTGTAAGTCTTTGGGCTGAAATCGCGCCATGCAGCAAAAGACGGTGTTTGTCCGGTGAACCTCCCGCCTCAAGAGACACGAGCGGTTGTCTCTAACATCCAATGTTTTTTTTCCATATTCCTGTGGGCCAGCGGGTTTGTGGCGCTCGAGTTTCTGTTGGATGATTGGGGTGCAGTGTCTCTTAATGCATTGCGTCTCGCCGTTTCGGCGATCGTCTTATTGCTATGGTGGATGCTGAGAGAAGGGTGGGGGTCCTTTAGCGATGTCCCGTGGAGTCGGGGTCTGTCCATTGGCGCAATCGGTTGGGGCTTAGGCTCCTTGATGCTGTTCTTGGGACAACGGCTTTCGGATCCGGTGACGACGACAATAGTGGTAGCGATGATGCCGCTGGCGGGAGCGGCTATTGAAATTGCGTTTGATAAACGCCAATTGTCCGCTGCCGTTTCACTCGGGATTTTGTTAGCGCTCTACGGGGGTTATCTCGCGACGGGCGTCTCGATTCGCGACACCGAAATTGGAGTCGGCATTTTGCTTTGTTTAGTGGCTATATTTCTTTTTGCCTGGGCAACAAGAGCCACCACGCGGCAACTCGACGAGTTAAGCCCCACCGGTCAAACCGCGGTGACAATGATGGGTGGGGCGCTGTTCTCCTGCGTGCTTTACTTTGGCTTTCTCGTTTCGGGTTCTGACGAGGCGCAAGCAGGGGAGGTTACGGTCGACGTACTCGTGCCGTTTCTGATCTATTTGATACCCTCTTCCGGGATCGCTCAGCTGCTTTGGATTTTTGGGGCGGGACGCCTCGGGATCATGATCGCGTCGTTTCACATGAACGCTGCGCCGTTTTATGTGATGCTTATCCTCGTCGCACTGTCCCACGGTAATTTGGAGGCTCGCCGGGTCTTGGG
>JAYNKS010000093.1:0-6952 GCA_038111345.1 Gammaproteobacteria bacterium
GCTCATCGAATCGCGAAGCTGCTGAACCAGCTCGGTATTGCGCATCAGGATCACAATGAGAGACACCAGAAAGATCAAGACCACAACGGTCATGATGTCAGTGAAGGAAGGCCAGACGCTGTCCTCATCCGAGCGCCCGCTCACCGAGGGAGAAATCCTCAGGTCAACAAACCCATCCGAGCGGGTAATCGCCATCGTGTGTGCCGCTTAACTCTCAGGCTCGTTAAGCCGAAAGCCTTCTCTGAGCACCTTGGTCATCTTGGTCAGGCCATCGCTGTTGCGCTGCATTTCATCGCGATAGCTAACAAAGAGGTTGCGTAATTCTTCAGCGACCTGTGCATAGCTGGCCTGCGATTGATCCAGTCTCTCGACCAGCGCGGCCGCGGTCCTCACGATCTGACTCAGCTGTTCGGCGGCCCGCTCCGGTTCGATTTGAAAACGCGGCAATAACTGCCGGCTGGTAGCAGACTCGATCCGGCTCACCACGTGGGTCTGGGCATCCATGAGGCGTAGATAAAAATAGCCGAAAAAGAGGTAGGTGAATATCGCGGTCATCGTCGTCGATAACGCCGTCGACATGCCGTGGATGATCATGTCGAGACCCCCCATCTCGGTGGTGGCACGGATCACATCAGAAGCGCCGAGGAGCGCAATTGAAAGCGACACGATCGTGCCAAAGACACCGGTCAGGATCAGCACATTGTGTACGAATTTCGGGAAGCTCACGCGGCTTGACTCCAGGGCCACTAACGTGGCCGCCAGCGCGCTGTGGTTGATGACCGCGTGTTGGCGATGCAGATCCTCAAGCGCCTCATAGCGCCTAGCGATCAGGGTATGGTGGCCGACGCCCTCGAGTGCCGGTATCCCATCATTCAGGTTGTTCAGCAGCCGACTAACGGCACGCTCTTCCCCGCTCAGCCGATTGAACTCTCGAACGATGTGATAGATGCCCGCCAAAAACAACAAGAGGATACCGCCGTTGATGAACCAGCCTACGTTGGTTATCTGATTTTCCGCGTAGACCGCGCGCAAAAAGTCAGCCTGCCACAGACCGATGACTACAACGGCAATGGCCAGCACCATCAGCTGCGTGAGGATTCTTCCTGAGTACCGCTCTTCCGTGTAATCCATGGGTATGCCCCTTCCTCCTCTCGATCGTTCCGCCGGGCTTTGAGGGTTTGGCTGGTACTAAAACGATGGGTCAGCCGTTCTAAACTCTTGAGAACCATTATGACCGGCGTGCATTGTTGTCGCCATGAGCGCGCGTCGGGAGAGTCGCTGGGTCAGTCCCGGTCGGTTGACCCGAATCACCCGCTCTGAAAAAGCCACGAATCACATAATTGTCCTATTTTGTAGTACATTATATTCATGCCGGCAAGAAGAAAACCCCCTCCGGAATGGTGGCTGCTCGGTTATCTTGTTCAGTACCAAAGACCGGATTTATTCAGAGAAATTGAGGCTTTGGGGGGGGATCCACAATCCCTTTACCGGGCAGCCGCTGTCTCAGCAGAAAAGCTCCCTTCAGCGGATTATCGACGACTCGCTAAAGCCTGGGCAGTTAGGCAGCACCGCCTTAAAAAGCAAAGCTAAGGGTATTTTAATGTACTACTCTGAAGTACATAAAATGTTGCGTTTATTTGCCGATACAAAAAGACGAGAAGATCTCCCCCAGAAGATCTTCGGTGCTGAATGCGCCAGTAATCTCTCCAAGAGCCGCGTGGGCTAAGCGTAGGTCCTCAGCTGCCAGCTCTACCGCGCCTGCTTGCATGGCGCTCTCGATAAACGTTCCCGTTTTTTCTAGTGCGTTAAGGTGGCGCCGCCTCGCAAGAATGAGATCCTGAGAGTCGCCCGTGAAGCCAAGCTCTGAGCGTATGGCATCGCAAAGAAGGTCCAGCCCTGCGTTGCCGGTCACGCTTATCGATACGGTTGTAGGTCGGTGAGTCTTTTCAACGCCAGGGAGGCGACCGGTTATATCCACCTTATTAAAAACCAGAATCGTGTTGTCCTTATGCGACCACTCGCTCAAGACCGCTCGCTTGTGAGAGTCCGCATCCGCATCATCGAGAACCACCAAAACCAGATCAGCAGCACTCATGGCTTCATGCGCACGTCGCACACCCTCTGCTTCGATCTCGTCGCCTGTTGCTCGAAGGCCGGCCGTATCGACCAGATGAACCGGAAGGCCGCCTATGTCCAGCGATACCTCAATAAGATCTCGGGTGGTGCCGGGGGTCGCACTCACAATAGCTTTTTGGGACCCTGCTAGCGCGTTCAAAAGGCTTGACTTGCCGGCGTTTGGCGGACCAGCAATGACCACCGATGCGCCTTGGGTGAGTAAAGCACCCGGGCGCGAACGATCCAAAATGGTTTTTAAGCGACCCCTTATTTGCGACAAACGAGCGTCGATATCCTCGGATGAAACCACATCGACCGGCTCGTCTGAGAAATCTATATTGGCTTCGATTAAGACCCTAACATCCTCAATTTCTCGCCTAAGATCTTCTATCTCCTGTGAAAATCTACCAGACAAAGATCTCATTGCTGAGCGTGCGGCGGCGGCCGTCTGGCTTGCAATCAGATCGGCCACGGCTTCTGCTTGCGCGAGGTCCATGCGGCCGTTTAGAAACGCCCTTTCGGTGAATTCGCCTGGCTTGGCAACCCTCGCGCCCAAATCTAGAAGACGGCTGAGCACCTGATCCAACACGACAGGCGAACCGTGGCAATGCAGCTCCAGCGTGTCTTCGCCGGTGTAGGAATTGGGGCCCTCAAAAAAAAGCGCCACCGCCTGATCAATTGTCTCTCCGCTCGCGTCCTTCAGCAGGCGGGTCGTCGCGACCCTTGGCTTGGGCAGCAGGCCCATGAGCGCATTCGCTATCTGTGTCACTTTTGGACCCGACACACGAATGCTGCCGATGCCCGCCATGCCGGGCGCGCTGGCCCGAGCTGCTATGGTCTCTTGCTCTGGATCCATGAGCTCAGGAGCTGCTCATGATGATCAGGTTTTGCTGTCCGCCGCCTCAATGCGTCGGGTGAACACCCACTGCTGGCCGCTGGACAGCACGTTAGTCACCCGCCAGTAAAGTACCCGGCCGGACGGGAACCAGAGGAAAAACACCGTGAAGACCACCGGCAGCGCCATCATGATTTTCTGCTGCATCGGGTCCATAGGCGCCGGATTAAGCATCTGCTGAGCAAACATCGAAGCGCCCATCAGAATCGGGAGGACGTAATAAGGATCTTGCAAAGAAAGATCCTGAATCCAAAGGGCAAAAGGCGCCTGTCGCAACTCTACGCTTTCCAATAGGACCCAATAAAGAGCAATAAAAACAGGTATTTGGATAATGATCGGGAGGCAACCGCCCAACGGATTGATCTTCTCTTTTTTGTAAATTTCCATCATCGCCTGCTGGAACTTCTGCTTGTCATCACCAAAGCGTTCTTTCAGCGTTTTCATTCGAGGCTGCATTTTTTTCATGCGCGCCATCGATTTATAACTCGCGGCAGATAGCGGGAAGAAAATGAGTTTGATCAGCAGCGTCAACAAGATGATCGCCACACCCCAGTTATTGACGGCCCTGTGGATATACGTCATCACCCAGAAAAGAGGTGACGAAACCGGGGTTAACCAGCCGTAGTCGACGGTGAGCTCCAGTTTGTTCTCAGCCTTAATCATTCGCTCGGTTTCTTTTGGACCCACAAAAAGACGTCCGCCTATTACTCCCCTATCACCTTTTTCCACCACAGTGGGCTGCGTTGTCTTGTAACCGATCAAGTACCGGGGGGCGCTATCACGCTGCGTCACGTTGCTGTAGAACTCATAGTTCGTTCCGGGGTTTGGTAACAAGGCCCCGACAAAATAATGCTGAAGCATTGCGACCCAGCCTGAGGTCGTTGCGCGTGACAGGTTCGCTTCATACATCTGCTCGAAGTCAATCTTCTGATATTTGTCCTCGGGGGTGAAAATGGCACCGCCTTTGTAGGTCGGCATCGCCCCGAAAAACCCTAGGCCACTTCCAGGCTCTACCACCTGGGTACGCAGAATCTGCTCGTACTGGTAGCCCTGCCAGACCTTATCGGATTGATTAATAATGGAAAACTCGACATCCACGTAATAACTGTCACGAAAGAAGGTATAGGTTTTTACGTACTGAACGCCGTCGGTTGATGTCCACGTCAGGTCCACGGACACACGATCTTCGCCGGGGGCAAGCCGAACATCGCTCGATGAGGATTCGAATATCGCGTGATGATTCGGCGCGTCATGCCCGACTCCGAGCAAACCGGACTGCATCAAAAAAAGATCGGCGCCGGAATCATTAAGCAAAACGAAGGGTGTATCCGGATCGTCTAACGATACGGGATAAGTCAGCAGTTCCAGTTTTCTCAGGTCACCGCCCTGTGTATCGATCTGCGCGCGAATCAAATCGGTCTGCACCTGAATTCGTTTCGCGCTGGGTAAACTCTTAGACTGGGGCACTGACGCTGGCGATGAGTTGGCTACGGCTGATGGGGCTGCTGACGTGGTCGGTGTTTGAGGAACACCCTCGGACGAGCTGCTTGCCCCGCCGCTTGCGGCAGATGTCAGCCCGCTTTGCGGCTGAGAGATAGCAGCGCTTTGGACGCTCGGATACTTAGAAGCCTCATGCTCTTGCCAGGCTTGCCATAACAGCAATAGCACCATACCTAGTGCACCGAAAAGTACCAGTCGATGAAAATCCATTTAGCAGTGCTCGCAGTAGTCTGATTTTTTTGAGGGGTTCAAAGGAACCGGGTCGTAACCACTATTACCCCACGGGTGACATCTTCCCACTCGTTTAATAGCCAGCCAGGCGCCTTTTGCCGCACCATGAGACTCAATCGCCTCAAGGGCGTAGGCAGAACAGGATGGATAAAAACGGCAGACAGGTCCAACAAATGGGCTGATCAGATACTGATAGCCTTTAACCAATTGCACTAGGAGTTGCCGCATCGCGCCTTCGCTTCCGACCAGTGAGTTTCCAGACTCGCGATTATGTCCTCGTTGGACGCGCTTGTCGTCGCCTGCTTGGCTATCACAACAAAATCGCAGCCCCGGGCTATATCCGGATGGTGGCGAAATGACTCCCTGATCAGTCGTTTTACGCGATTGCGTCTGACGGCCCGCAAGGACACTTTGCGCGACACGGTCACGCCGAGACGTCCCCGCTCTAGACCGTTCGATGCGGCGTAGACAATAAACAGCTGATCCGAATTCCTTTGCCGCTTCGATAACACGACATTGAAATCGACCGACCCTAGAAGACGGCCGCTCGCAGGGAGACCGTGGTTGGACACGGCCTAGTCCACCAGACTTAGGCGCTGAGGACGGCTCGGCCTTTCGCTCGACGCGCGCTTAACACCGCTCTGCCGCCGCGGGTTTTCATGCGCGCCCGGAAGCCATGGCGGCGCTTACGCTTGACCACGCTGGGCTGAAAAGTTCTTTTCATTTGTGAATTAGCCAGACATCTCTTGAGAGGGCGCGGGAATTTACCGAGAAACCTTTTTATTGTCAATATTTAGGCTAAATAACTTAGTTTAATTCTAATTGTGGATAAGTTTTTATTATTAATTTCCTGTGGATAAATTAAGGGAGGGTGTTTAAAATCGCGTCGTTGGGACTGTTCGGTTCGCGATGAAACCGACCAACATTCTTTTTTACAACAGCTGCACATCGATTCACTAAGGAGTAATGCCGTTGTCTTCACTTTGGACACTCTGCCTCGGTCGGCTTGAAGACGATCTATCCCCCCAACAGTTCAACACCTGGATACGGCCGCTCCACGCGGTTGAAGCAAACGGCACCCTGAAACTGCTGGCCCCTAATCGTTTCGTAAAAGATTTTGTGACCAAAGAAATGTTGGGTGATGTGTCGCGCCTCGTGAGCAACTTCAGCGCTGAACCCATCGACGTCTCTGTTGAGATTGGTGGTGATGAGATAGGCGCGCCGAACACTTCCCCAGCGAGTAAGGCATCAACAACCAGTGCAGGAAAGCTTCGCTTCGAGGGGCGGCTTAACCCGGCGTTTACTTTCGACACGCATATTGGAGGAAAGTCGAATCAATTGGCCCGGGCAGCCGCTCGGCAGGTTGGCGAAAATCCAGGTAAGGCATACAACCCGCTTTTTCTATACGGTGGGGTGGGTCTAGGCAAAACACATTTGATGCAAGCCGCCGGAAACATGGTGTTGCAAAACAATCCATCAGCGAAAGTGGTGTATGTGCACTCCGAGCGTTTTGTCGCTGATATGGTTAAAGCGCTTCAACATAACGCTATTACCGAGTTCAAAAGATACTACCGATCGCTCGACGCCCTACTGATTGATGATATCCAATTCTTTTCGGGAAAAGAACACTCGCAAGAAGAATTCTTCCATACTTTCAATACCTTACTGGAGGGTCACCGCCAGGTCATCATTACAAGCGACCGGTTTCCAAAAGAGATTACGGGCGTTCAGGAAAGATTGATCTCGCGTTTTGGTAGCGGCCTCACAGTACCGATTGATCCTCCGGAATTGGAGACGCGCGTTGCGATTCTTCAACACAAAGCATCTAGTAAAGGGGTGCGGTTATCAGACGAGGTGGCTTTTTTTATCGCGCGTCAAATTCGATCCAACGTTCGCGAGTTAGAGGGCGCATTACATCGCCTGGTGGCCAGCAGCGGGTTCACTGGCCGACCGATTGATATTGACCTCACGCGAGAGGCGTTGCGTGACTTTTTGGTTTTTCAGGAGCGGAGGGTCACGGTCCAGAATATTCAAAAAACGGTTGCTGAGTATTTCAAAATGAGAGTGTCGGACCTGCACTCCAAGCGCCGCAACCGACAGATCACCAGACCCCGTCAGATCGCTATGGCGTTATCGAAAGAGTTAACAACGATGAGCCTGCCAGAGATTGGTGATGCTTTCGGAGGCCGTGATCACACGACTGTTTTACAC
>JAYNKS010000094.1:0-6937 GCA_038111345.1 Gammaproteobacteria bacterium
TTCATGATCGGACCCAGACCTCAGCGCTTCACATCAATTCTTTTCTTTATCAACAAGCTTGCCCTTCTGGATCCAGGGCATCATCGCGCGTAGGCGTTCGCCCACAGCCTCGATATCGTGCTCGCGGCCCGCTTGGCGCAACGATTGGAAATTGGCGCCGCCCGACCGGCTCTCCTCCATCCACTCACGAGCAAACTCGCCGGATTGAATCTCGCCCAGAATTTTCTTCATTTCGGCTTTTACGGCAGGCGTAATTACCCGCGGTCCTCGTGTTACATCACCATATTCCGCCGTGTTGGAGATCGAATAGCGCATATTGGCGATGCCGCCCTCATAAATCAGGTCGACGATGAGCTTTGTTTCATGGAGGCACTCGAAGTAGGCCATCTCGGGGGCGTAGCCCGCTTCAACCAAGGTCTCGAACCCGGCCTGAATGAGCGAGGTTAATCCGCCGCACAAGACCGACTGCTCACCGAAAAGATCGGTCTCGGTCTCTTCCTTATACGTGGTTTCGATGATTCCCGCCCTGCCTCCTCCAACCGCGCTGGCGTAGGAAAGCGCGATATCACGTGCCGCCCCGCTGGCGTCTTGCGACACCGCAATAAGGCAAGGAACGCCGCCCCCCTCGGTATAAGTGGATCGCACCAAATGCCCCGGGCCTTTAGGTGCAATCATGATCACGTCGTTGTCGGCGCTCGGTGTTATGAACCCAAAATGAACATTAAACCCGTGGGCAAAAGCCAACGCCGCGCCGGGTTTGAGATGGTCCGCCACCTCAGAGGCATACAGATCCGCAGCCAGTTCATCCGGCACGAGCATCATAACCACATCGGCTGATGCTACTGCATTGGCCACCGTATTGACTCGAAGTCCTGCATTGACCGCCTTCGAGCGAGAGTTTGAATCTTCTCGCAGTCCAACCACCACGTCGACGCCGCTGTCACGCAGATTGTTCGCATGGGCGTGACCCTGAGAGCCATAACCAATAATGGCCACCGTTTTTGCTGAAATAATTCCAAGGTCTGCGTCTTGGTCGTAATACACTTTCATTTGAGATTTCCTTTAGATAGCAGATTCGGCCCTTTATCCCGGCCTTTAGCAAGAGTCTTTAAAGCCGTAAGGCCCGCTCGCCACGAGCAATGCCTGATACACCTGAGCGGACGACCTCCAAAACGCTTGGCGATGGGATCGTTTCCAGAAACGCGTTCAACTTATCGCCGGGTCCGGTCAGCTCGATCGTGTAGGTTTCGCCATCCACGTCGATGATCCGGCCACGGAAGATATCGACAAGGCGCTTGACCTCCTCGCGATCCGTGCCCTGAGCGACCACCTTCAACAGGAGCAGCTCCCGCTCAATATGCCGCCCTTCGGTCAAATCCAGCAACCGAACGACGTCGATCAACTTATTAAGCTGCTTGGTAATCTGCTCGATAATCTGCTCCGAGCCGTGCGTTACGATCGTCATTCGAGATAGCGAATCGTCGTCCGTTGGCGCCACCGTCAGAGACTCGATGTTGTAGCCGCGCGCCGAGAAAAGACCCGCGATTCTCGAAAGCGCGCCGGGCTCGTTCTCAACTAATAAGGAGAGAATCCTTCTCATAGCACGCTATGCGAGTTCTCTTTCTGCAGGTGCGGTTCCGTCCTTGGCTGGCTTGAGAACCATCTCGTTATGGCCGGCGCCGGCGGCAATCATCGGGTAAACGTTTTCGGTCTGGTCCGTCAGAAAATCGAGAAACACAAGTCTATCCTTCTGCGCAAACGCCTCGCGTAAGGCGCCTTCAACATCGCCCGGCTTATCCACCCGTAGCCCGGTGTGCCCAAAACTCGTTGCCAGATCAACAAAGTCGGGAAGCGAATCCATGTACGAATGGGAATAGCGGCGGTCATAGAAAAACTCCTGCCACTGACGAACCATTCCCATATACCGATTGTTTAGGTTCACCACCTTAATCGGCAGATCATACTGCTTGCAGGTGGATAACTCCTGGATACACATCATGATGCTCGCCTCGCCGGTCACGCAGGCGACAGCGGATTCCGGATGGGCCAGTTGAACACCGATCGCGGCAGGCAACCCAAACCCCATGGTACCGAGGCCTCCCGAATTGATCCACCGTCGGGGCTTATTAAATCCGTAATACTGGGCTGCCCACATCTGGTGCTGTCCTACATCGGACGTTACGTAGGCGTCTCCGAGCGTCACGTCATGAAGCTTTTGAACCACATACTGAGGCTTGATGACCTCGTCGCTATGATCGTAGGCCAAAGATTCCCGGCCTCGCCATGATTCAATCATCTTCCACCAGGCAGCAAGGTCGTCGCTTCGTGGCATGCTTCCGCTGGAGGCGATGGCTGCCAGCAACTGATCGAGCACCTCGCCCGCGTCTCCTACGATAGGAACCTCGACTCGTACGTTTTTGCCGATAGATGCGGGATCAATATCCACATGGATAATCTTGGCTTTAGGTGAAAACTTGGCGAGATCGCCCGTCACGCGATCGTCGAAGCGTGCGCCCACAGAAAGCATGACGTCGCACTCATACATGGCCATATTGGCCTCGTAGGTGCCGTGCATCCCCAGCATGCCTAGGAACAAAGGATGGTCAGATGGGAGTCCGCCCAAACCCATGAGCGTGTTGGTGCACGGATACCCCAGCTTGTCGACTAACGCCGTTAGTTGTCTTGCCGCATTGGCTAGGACGACCCCGCCCCCAGTATAGATGACGGGTCGGCGGGCATTCAAAAGGAGGTCTGCCGCACGATTGATCTGCTTCGAGTGCCCTTTGGTCACCGGCGCATACGAGCGTATGCGGACCTCTTTTGGATAGGTATATTCGATTCGCTGTGCAGTAATGTCCTTCGGTATATCCACGACCACTGGCCCTGGCCTTCCCGAATTAGCGATGTAAAACGCGCGCTTGATGGTCTCTGCCAGATCCTTGACATCACGCACCAGAAAATTATGTTTGACGCACGGCCGTGTGATTCCGACGGTGTCGACCTCTTGGAACGCATCGTCCCCGATTAAATGGGTGGGTACCTGCCCTGACAACACGACCATAGGGATGGAATCCATATAGGCCGTGGCGATCCCGGTGATTGTGTTGGTGACGCCCGGGCCCGACGTTACCAATACCACTCCTGTCTTCCCGGTCGCCCGCGCGTATCCGTCTGCCGCGTGCGTAGCGCCCTGCTCATGGCGGACCAGGATATGTCGAACGTCCTCTTGGCTATAAAAGGCGTCGTAGATATGAAGCGCGGCGCCTCCGGGATAGCCGAAGACCAGCTCCACACCCTCATCTTTAAGACTTTGAACGACGATTTGAGCGCCGGTCAGCTCCATTAGCAAACCTCAAGATATATAAAGTGAGAAAAGTATCGAGGAAACCGCGCGATACCAGCAGACCAAGTATAAACAGTTACTGTCCTGGGTGTAAATTCAGCGCGCCCGCCATTCCGTACTGCCATCGGGTCGATCCATTAGCTCGACTCCCATTTGCTCAAGTTGATCTCGAATCTCATCAGCGCGGGCAAAGTCTCTACTTTCCCGCGCCTGACGGCGCTCTACTAGAAGGTTCTCAATCTCCTGGGCGCTCAGTATGCCGTCGACGCCAGCCCGTGCACCGCTTCCGATACCAAGGAAGCGCTCAGGGTCCTGGTAAAGAATGCCCAAAACGTCTGCCAGTCGTTTCAGCGCACAACCGAGCTCATCCACGAGAGCGGTATCACGCGCCTCTGATGCTTTGTTGATCTCGCGGGCCAGTTCGAACAGCACCGCTATGGCAGACGGGGTATTGAAGTCGTCGTCCAGCGCCTGCCGGAAGGTCGCCTCATAAGACCGGCCTACCGCTGACAACCCGCCGGCCGGTTTCGCCGGGGCCAACCGCAGGGCCGCATACAGCCGATCCAACCCAGATCTGGCTTGGCCAAGGACCCCATCAGAGAAGTTCAACGGGCTGCGGTAATGGCTCAGGAGAATAAGAAATCGAATCACTTCACCGGCCCGGTTAGGGTCAGGGTCATCCGCAAGCAGATTGCGAATCGTTAGAAAATTCCCCAGCGATTTGGACATTTTTTCTTCATCGATCTGAACAAAACCGTTATGCATCCAGGTATTGACGAACCGCTCGCCCGTGGCCCCTTCGCTTTGGGCGATCTCATTTTCGTGATGGGGAAAGCGCAGGTCCATCCCTCCCCCGTGGATATCGAAATGGTCGCCCAAGCACTGGGTGGACATGGCTGAGCACTCGATATGCCATCCCGGTCGCCCATCTCCCCACGGCGACGGCCAACTGGGCTCGTTTGCTTTTGCGGTCTTCCACAACACGAAGTCCAGCGGGTCGTCTTTCGCCTCATCTTTCTCAACACGAGCACCTGTGAGGAGTTCATCCAATGATCGTCCGGAAAGGGCGCCGTAGCCAGGAAATTTTCGGACTCGAAAATAAACGTCGCCATTAGACCCTTGGTATGCAAGGCCCCTTTCCTGCAAGACGCTGACCATGTCAATGATAGATCGGATATGCCCCGTCGCCCGGGGTTCCTCATCTGGGGGCATGACGTTCAACGCCGCCTCGTCCTCATGCATCGCGTCAATGAATCGGCTTGTGAGGGTATCAATCGGCTCTGATAGCTCATTAGCACGGACAATAATCTTGTCGTCAATATCCGTTATATTGCGGACGTATTGCACATCCAGACCCTGACTTCGAAGCACCCTGACGACCATATCGAATACCACGAGCACCCTAGCGTGACCTAAATGACAGAAGTCGTACACGGTCATCCCGCACACGTACATGCCGACCTTGCCCGCCACGCGGGGTCGAAAGGGCTCCTTCTTTCTCGACAGACTGTTATAGATGCTAAGCGTCATGGGTTTTAAAATCAGAGCGAAGGGGGGCGAATGTTACTCAAAGGACGGACAGACGCCAAATCCTAACCAGAGGAAGCGGGCAATCTAACCCAACGACCCTGATGATCTATCTCATCTCCGACCTTCATCTTACCGACTCCGATGCGGCTCTGAACCACCGCTTCGAGGTCTTTACTGAGCGGCTCAGGCCAAACGATGACCTCTATATTTTGGGTGATCTTTTCGAGTACTGGCTGGGTGACGACGCCGTGGCGTTTCTGGGGCATAGCACCACGCGGCAGCGACTGGCGAATCTCTCTGCGAATGGAGTGGGTCTTTATTTTTTGTCCGGCAATCGCGACTTTCTGGTCGGCGCCGACTTTCTGGCTGAGTGCGGGATGAAAAAACTGGATCCCGAGCACATCCTGCAAGTAGGGGAGCGGCGCCTACTTCTAATGCACGGAGACAGTCTCTGCACAGACGATATCGCTCACCAAAAGTTCCGCGCAATGGTGCTGGACCCCGTCTGGCAGGATATGTTTTTAAGCAAGACTATTGACGAGCGTGATGCCATGGCACGACTGGCCCGCTACAGAAGTAACGACGGCAAGACGACCAAAAGCGCAGAGATCATGGACGTAACGGCCGCGGCCGTGAACGATGTCATGGAACAGCACAGCGTGACGCTGTTGATCCACGGCCATACTCATCGCCCTGCTGTCCATCAGCTGAAGGACTCCGGCGCTACCCGACATCGCGTTGTTCTCGGCGATTGGGACACGGCAGAAAGCGTCATCACCTTAAGCGAGGAAAGACTGACCCTACGCTTTCGCGGACAGGATCACACACTAGCGCTTTAGTGGTACACGCTGATTTCTGCGAAATCGAGTGATTCAGACCCCTGCCGCTTGGTGTCATCACTTCGATCACCAGCGTTTTGCGAAAGAAACTCCTCCGACACATCCCCCGTCACGTATCGACCATCAAAACAAGAGGCGTCCACGGTCTGGATGCGAGGATTACCCTCCCTCACGGCCTCAATCAGGTCGTCGAGCTGCTGAAAGATCAATCGATCTGCGCCTATAAATTCAGCAATTTCCGCTTCTGATCGTCCGCTCGCCACCAGTTCGGAGGGCGCAGGCATGTCAATCCCGTACACATTGGCATACCGGACCGGTGGCGCTGCCGAGGCAAAGTAGACCTTTTGGGCACCGGCTTCGCGGGCCATCTGAATAATTTGGCGAGAGGTGGTCCCCCGAACGATCGAGTCGTCCACCAACAGGACGTTCTTCCCCCGGAACTCAAGATCGATTGCATTCAGTTTTTGGCGGACCGACTTACGTCGTTCGGCCTGGCCGGGCATGATGAAGGTGCGACCGATGTATCGGTTCTTTATAAACCCTTCGCGGTACTTAAGCCCCAATAATGTAGCTAACTGGAGCGCCGATGTCCGGCTTGTGTCGGGGATAGGTATCACAACATCAATATCGTGATCTGGCCACTGGCGCATGATCAGTTCACCCAATTTCTCGCCCATGCGAAGACGACTTTTATAAACCGCGACCTGATCCATGATGGAGTCTGGTCGCGCTAGGTAGACATACTCAAAAAGACAGGGCGCCAGTTGCGTACGGGGCGCACACACCCGCCTTTCGATTTCACCCTCTGTCGAGATAAACACGGCTTCACCTGGCGCCACATCACCAAGCAATTGGAAATTGAGCAGATCCATCGCAACGCTCTCGGAGGCCACCATAACCGACTGCTTGCCAGAGTCCTGACGGACACCAACAACAAGCGGTCGGATACCGCAAGGGTCACGAAAAGCCACCAGCCCGTATCCCACAATCATCGCCACCACCGCATAGGCGCCGTTACACCGCTGATGCAGGCGACTCACTGCATCGAACACATCGGCACTCTGCAAGGAGCCCCGCTTTGAGCCCACCGAGACCATGAGTTCATGGGCGAACACGTTCAAAAGCACCTCCGAGTCTGAGCCCGTGTTGAGCTGTCTGAGATCGGATTGGTAAAGTTCATGACTCAATTCCCGGGCGTTGACCAGATTGCCGTTGTGAGCAAGCG
>JAYNKS010000095.1:0-766 GCA_038111345.1 Gammaproteobacteria bacterium
GAGTAATGGTGCTAATCACCAGAATGGTCATCGTGTGGTACAGAACGTTGAGGGGGTTTGAAGGTGCGTTAAAAAAGAAGATATAGGCGAGACCCAAGACCAACCCCGGAACCGCCATCGGCAACATGGCGAGAAATTGAAACGCACCCCGAACCACACCAAACCCTTTGCCCTTTTCGACGAGATAGGCGCCATAGAAAACGATTACTGTCCCAAAGATGGCCGTATAGGATGCCATCTCTATTGAGTTGAAGTAACTGGCCCAGCCACCGCCATCCATGAGATCAAACTGATAATTCTTCAAGCTAAACGAAAGGTTGTAGGGGAAGAACTTAAACAAAGCAGCAAACTGGCACATTGCAAGAATACCAATCAGCAGTACGCTTATGATGACAGCGTAGATCAGCATGACCGAGTCGAAACGCTTATTCGGCTTCGGCTCCAGAGCCACCGCGCGAGCCGACAGTAGCGCCACCTGCTTCTTCTGGACCAATCGATCCACAAAAAACGCCAGCGCCGCGGGAATCAACAAAACCACCGATACGACCGCACCCATTTCGAAGTTTTGCTGACCAATGACCTGCTTATAAATATCAGTAGCAAGCACGTTGAAGTCTCCTCCAATCACTTTTGGCGCACCAAAGTCCGTTACAGCGAGCGTGAAGACAACAAACGCTGCGCTGATCAACCCGTAGCGTACGCCCGGCAGCGTCACGGTAAAGAATATTCTGGCCGAACTCGCCCTCAAAGCACTCGCCGCTTCGTA
>JAYNKS010000095.1:807-6924 GCA_038111345.1 Gammaproteobacteria bacterium
TGATTAGGGCGTGGGGAAGCGTGAAAAAGACCTCCGAAATAATGATTCCAATTGGGCCGTAGATGTCGTGACCAAAGAGCGCCCAATTGATAATGCCTTGTCGCCCGAATAAATAAATCAGCGCGATTCCGGGCAATAGAGAAGGCATCAAAAGTGGAATCATGGCGATCGTCTTGAACAAGGGCTTCCCGGGCATACAGCTGCGTGTGAGTCCGTAGGCCAAAATGAACGCTAACGTCACTGTAATGAGCGTGGTAATCACGCCCACAAAAAGACTGTTTTGAATCGAGTACACCAATGCAGGCGTCTGAAAGTACTCAAAGTAGTTTGATAGCCCGACAAATCCACCATCCTTATCCAAAACGCTCTTGGAAAACATAGCGTACAGGGGCATTGCGAGGGCCACGATGAGATACAGGCCAATCATCAGAACGAATAGCCGCATCACCCGATCGTCGGAACTGGATTTGGCCTTTAGCGGCCGAGCGGCGTCGTGCCGTTTAACCGAAACAGTGGTCATTGGGCTTCCGCGTAAACCAGAATCTTGCTCGGCGGCAAATCAATAGGAATTGATCTGCCCACTGCTATACCGGCCGCAGTTGCCACGTCGGTCGACACATCGATTTGCAGGGGGTCATCCCAGCCATCCGGAGCTACGGTAATTCGTACAAAGGCGCCTAAGTATTCGGCGGCCAGCACGACTGCCGAGGTTCGGTTGCCACAGGTCGCGTCAGTCCCTTGGACGATCTTTATATCTTCGGGGCGAATCGCCAGTCGTACAGCCTGCCCCCCCTTGCGATCTTGGTCAGTGACTTCGAGAGCCCCACCAGCATGAGTAAAAGAAGTGCCTCCACCAGTATGCGCGGAGACAAAATTCATCGTCCCGATAAATTCAGCAACAAATTCGGAAGTAGGAGCGGCATAGATCTCTTCGGGCGTGCCCACTTGCTCGATCACCCCATGATTCATGACCACAATTCGATCGCCCATGGTCAGCGCTTCCTCCTGATCATGAGTAACCATGATGGTGGTAACCGCCAGGCGCTTCTGGAGACCCTTGATCTCCTGTCGTAAGTGAGCTCGGACCTTTGCATCCAGCGCAGAAAGCGGCTCATCGAGGAGCAAAAGCCCGGGGGATGTAGCCAATGCCCTGGCCAAAGCGACGCGTTGCTGCTGGCCGCCTGAGAGTTGAGAGGGGTACTTCCCCCCCTGATCGGCTAGATCAACGAGCGCCAGTAACTCGCTCACCCGCTGGTCAACCTCCTCACGTTTGCTGCGCCGATTCTCCAGGCCATAGGCCACGTTTTTGTTGACGCTTAAATTCGGGAAAAGCGCATAGGACTGGAAGACAATTCCAAAATCCCGCTCGGAGGGCGGCAACAGGGAAATATCGTTCCCGGCCTGCTCGATGTACCCCTCGGTCTGAATATCCAGGCCGGCGATGGCGCGCAGTAGCGTGGTCTTCCCACAGCCTGAGGGTCCGAGAAAGCAGACAAACTCGCCCTCGAAAACCTCCAAAGAGATGTTTTGAAGCGCCGAAAAGGCTCCGAACCGCTTGGTCAGCCCCTCAATCCTGAGGAAAACCTCCGCCATAAGTTACCCCCAACTCCTTAAAGGTCTGTCACTGCCATCGCTGAATAAAACATTAAAACGATTGTTGCATAAAAAGAAACGGCCGGTCCTGCCTGTGCAGCGACCGGCCGCAAGAGCGAGTTAACTCAAGTTAACTCTTCGGCTCCGATTTTGAATCGTAGCGCTTTTGCCACTCAGCCAAAATACGCTTGCGATTACTCGCAGCCCACTCAAAGTCATTATCAATCATTGCCTGAGGGATATTGTCAGGGAAATGCTCAACCGGCTTTGCCAAACGCTGGATACCGATCACCGCATAGCCTTCGTTATACATCTTGTTGGCCTTTTCGGAGATCGACCAATCCACCAGCGTTTTGGCAGCATCCATATGCTTTGTGCCCTTCACGATCGCGGTCGCTTCCATATCCCAACCAATGCCTTCGCTCGGAATGATCACCTCAAGCGGCGCTCCAGACGCTTTAGATTTCGCACCTCGGAAGGCAAAAGAAACACCGATCGCTACCTCGCCACGGGCAGCCTGCTTGCAAGGCTTGGAGCCGCTATGCGTGTAATGGCCGATATTTTGATGCAGCGCGTCCATGTACGCCCAGCCACCCTCTTCTCCAAAAAGCTGGAGCCAACTCGACACGTCGAGAAACCCGGTTCCGGACGAGTTGGGGTTAGGCATCGCCACATGTCCCTTATAGACAGGCTTGGTCAGATCTTTCCAGGACGTTGGCATGGGGAGCTTGTTTTTTTCTGCCTCAACCGTATTCACGCAAATCGCGGCTACCCATGCATCCATGCCAGTCCAAGTGGGTGGATTGGACTTGTCACGAAATTTGGAATCCAGGGCGCTAAGGCCGTTAGGCGCGTAGCCCTCCAACATTCCCTCGCCTTTCATTAGGAGAAGACTCGTTGCTGCCAACCCCCAGATCACATCCGCGCGGGGATTTTCTTTTTCCGCCAGCAGTTTCGCAGTGACGATACCGGTCGAATCACGGACCCAGTTAATCTTGATATCCGGATGATCCTCGTTGAATCGGGCCGCATATTTCTTAAGGTCTTCGGCTTCGACCGCCGTGTAAACGGTCAACTCGGTTGCCGCGTGGGTAGCGCCAACCATCCCCAGCGCAAGCAATGCGCCGGCAACCAGCGAGCCGCCGCGGTAAAACGACTTCTTCATAATATCCTCCGATAAAAATTAAGGGGTAGTTACCCTAGAAGCAGTACGACGTTATACGTTTTTTGTTACAGTGTTGTTACCTGCGGAATCCATCATAGACGCTGGTCTCGGAGCAGGCAACTGCAACGCCATAGACCCACCGCCCCGATTGTGTCTCGCGGGCTTCTGAGGTGTTTTGGGCCTACCCCTCAACCTCTAAGGAAAATAGGATCGACCGAGATCTCTCGATCGGTCGAGAATGAAACCACTGGTTAACTGACCTCAAAACATGAGCTTTTTAGACTTCCTCAAGAGCGAAACTCGCCTTCTCCAAACAAGCCGTCAAGTGGAAGAGCAGGTCGACCAGTTTCTGAGCGTGGTCCTAAACGCCGGCCGTCTCTTTGTTGATTCTTTTAATACGTACGTGGCCGAGGGGGCGTCTGCCGCCTTCACTAAGCGTTTTCAGGATATGAAGGTCCTTGAACAACGTGGTGATGATCTTCGTCGCACTATCGAGACCGAGCTCTATACCCGCACGCTTATCCCCGATCTTCGGAGCGATGTACTTTGGCTGGTGGAAAATATTGATAAGGTCACCAATTTGTATAAGTCCAATCTTTTCCGGCTGTCGATTCAACGCCCCACTATTCCGCACGTTTTCCAGGACGGTTTTGTCGCTCTTACTCAACTGTCTGTCGAATGCTCTGAGGCCTTAATCAAGACTACCCGCGCGTTTTTTGCTGACCATACGGCCGTGCGCGAGGGTTCTAAATCGGTTGCCGACTTGGAGACTCGTGCCGATGAGATCAGCACGCCTCTTGTTCGCGATATTTTTGAGAGCGATCTCGAGCTCGCCCAGAAAATGCAATTGATGTACTTTGTTGAGCGAATTGATGCGATCGCTAATCAGGCGGAGGATATTGCTGATCAACTGGCAATCAGCGCAATAAAGCGCCGTATCTGAGCCCGCTCAATTGGACCCTCTGATTTTTGTCTTTCTTGCCGGCGGGCTATTTCTCGGATGGGCCCTTGGGGCCAATGATTCCGCCAACGTTTTTGGAACCGCCGTCGGAACCCGGATGCTACGGTTTAAGACCGCCGCGATCTTATGCAGTGTCGGCATCCTTTTAGGGGCGGTGATCAGTGGCGCCGGACCAGCCGAAACTTTGGGCAAGCTCGCCGCGATCGATTCACTTCGGGAAGCCAGCATTGCGAGCGCCAGCGCCGGACTCACCGTGTTTCTGATGACGCGAAAAGGCCTGCCGGTCTCCACTAGCCAAGCCATTGTCGGGGCACTAATCGGCTGGAATCTTTCAAACAACATTCAGACTGATCTGACCGTGGCAACCAAGATCCTCAGCACCTGGATTCTCTGCCCGCTGTTGGCTGCCGCAATCGCCGCAACGCTACTGCCGCTGACGGGCCTCGCCATCAAGACCGCACGACTTCGTCTGCTGCAGCAGGACGCTTTTACGCGCTGGGCGCTGGTGATCGCCGGCTTCCTTGGCGCATACAGCCTTGGCGCGAATAACATTGCTAACGTGATGGGGCCATTTGCCCATTCCATCGATCTCGATACCGTCAGCCTAGGAGGCCTGATCAGCTTAAGCCCTCTCCAACAGCTGTTTTTGATTGGCTCGGTAGCGGTCGCGATTGGTGTCTTCACTTACTCCCGCCAGGTTATGATGACCGTCGGCAAAGATCTCTTTGAACTCTCGCCGGTTGCCGGATGGGTGGTGGTAATGGCGCATTCGATCGTGCTCTTCATTTTTACCTCAAAAGCGCTCTCGCAGTGGATTGCCGGTGCGGGACTGCCTGCCATTCCGCTCGTGCCGGTGTCGAGCTCTCAGGCAGTCATTGGTGCCGTAATCGGAATCGGACTAATTCGGGGAAGACACGGCATTCGCTGGCGAGTGCTCGGAGGAATCGGGCTCGGCTGGCTGATGACGCCCGTGGCCTCAGGGGTCGTCTGCTTTGCCGCGCTGGCGCTGATGAAATCGCTTTAAAGGGGTTGATCAGAACCTCAAGCAATCAGCGCAACGACGCCGACTGCCTTCGAGCATGTCGCTCCAAACCAAGCTCAACAAGTCGGGCGATTAGATCTGGATAGTCGATGCCGCTCTCTTTCCAGAGGCGGGGATACATACTGATCGGCGTGAAGCCGGGCATCGTGTTGATCTCATTGAGAAAAACCGAGCCGTCAGGCGCCATCAAAAAATCCACACGCGACAGCCCGGAACCCGCAACGGCGCTAAAGGCCGTCAGGGACATGGTCTTGATCTGTTCACAAACGTCTTCTGGCAACTTGGCGGGAATTATCAATTGCGAGCGATCATCAAGATACTTAGTGCGGTAGTCGTAGAACTCGGCTCCAGGGATGATCTCGCCAACGACCGAGGCAACCGGCTCCTCGTTACCAAGGACGGCACACTCCAATTCACGGGCCCGCTCAACAGAGCGTTCGATCATAATCTTGCTGTCATAACGCGCGGCGGCGTCTATGGCGTCGGCCAGGCCGGTTCTCGTTTTTGCCTTGGATATTCCGATACTAGAGCCCAGATTGGCAGGCTTTACGAACAGGGGATAAGAGAGGGCTTGTTCGATCTCGGATAGCAGCGTATCCCGCTCGCTCACCCAACGATGTTTTCTAAAGGTCAGGTATTCAACTTGCCGTAAGCCTCTAGAGGCAAAAACGGCCCGGGCTAGTTCTTTATCCATGCCGACCGCCGATGCCGCGACGCCAGCGCCAACATAGGGCACACCGCCAGACTCCAAAAGCCCCTGCACGCATCCGTCTTCGCCATGGGGGCCATGAAGCAGAGGAAAAACGATGTCGAACGAGCCATCTGCGAGCGCAACGCCATCCAGCCGAACCAGCGCCTTGCTGCCAGGGTTGATTTGGATAACTACCCGCCCCTGTGCGGTGATCTCTTTCTGTTGCAGAAGTGGGGATGTTTCATCATCCATCACCCACTCTCCCGCGCGGGTGATGCCGACAGGAAGAATCTCGTACTGATCGCGATTGATGGCTGCAGCTACCGATCGTGCCGAGATAACCGAGATCTCGTGCTCAGGTGACTTGCCGCCAAAAAGAAGCAGCACGCGGGTCTTGGACATTGGGGCCTTAAAATTTCAGGAGTTCGAGCAGCTAGACAATAGCATCGGCCTGATGCGCTTGAATATAGCGATCTATATAAGCGGAGAATGTTTTCATCGTAAGACGGGTCCACTCCCCCCCGCCTTCGGAGAATCTTAGCGTCTGACCGCTTGGGAGCCCTAACGAGGCACAGGGCATTACCTCCCGGGTCGCGCTGGTCACAAAACATTCGGTTGCGCCAAAAAGATCGCTGACATGAATATCTTTTTCAGCGCTCTTAAGG
>JAYNKS010000096.1:0-6920 GCA_038111345.1 Gammaproteobacteria bacterium
GTGAAGCCCTGATGTACGCGATAGGCAATCGCGCGATCGTTGAATAAAGAGGCAAAGACGTCGTGAACAGCGGCCAGCACGTGATCGACGCCGCACACGTTCAGAAAACTTTCCTGCTGACCAGCGAAAGAGGCCTCGGGAAGATCCTCGGCAGTGGCTGAGGAGCGCACCGCGACCGATACGTCATCCCCGAGGGCGGCGTAGTGATGCCGGATCTCGTTTTCGAGTGGCTCAGGGAGTGGGTTCGCTAGAATCCAGGAGCGGATGTCGGTACCAGCCTGCGCCAACGCCTTTACGTCGTCTATATCCAGAGCGGCGAGTCGCGTGTTAATTCGCGACTCAAGCCCACCCAGCTCGAGAAAATCTCTGAACGCTTGGGCCGTGGTGGCAAATCCATCGGGAACACGGATCCCCGCATCGCTGAGTTGGCCAATCATTTCTCCTAAAGACGCGTTCTTCCCGCCTACGACGGCAACGTCTTTCATGCCAATTTCTTTGAACCAGCGAATGGACGACTCTTTAATCAGCATCGGTATTCAGCGACAATGGGTGTATCGGTAGGGTTTCCACCAGCAAAAGATGAACTTAGAGCAGCGATCAGTTTTTATCGTGTCGGATCGTACGGGACTGACCGCAGAGGAGTTGGCACGCAGTCTTTTGACTCAGTTTCCCCAGGTTCATTTTCAGACCACGGTCCTGCCTTTCGTAGATACGGATGATAGATTGGATGACGCGATTAGCCAAATCAATGCCGTCCAAGTCGGCGGTGGGCTACGCCCGGTGGTGTTTATGACTTTTGTTAACGCGGAATACCGTCAGCGTATCGAAGGCGTTAACGCACTCGTGGTCGATGTGTTTGGTGCTTTCATGGGCACGCTTTCCCGGGAAATGAATTTACCCCCCAGCTGGCAGCCGGGATTCAGCCACGGGATGGGCGACCAAAGCCGCTACAACTCGAGAATTGATGCCATTCATTACGCGATGGATTGCGACGACGGGGTAAACCCGGACGCCTATGAGCAGGCGGATCTCATTATGATGGGTGTGTCCAGAAGCGGGAAAACACCCACCTGCGTGTATCTCGCTATGCATTTCGGGCTTTACTGTGCCAATTACCCGCTTACCGACGATGACTTTCTCGACGATGGCCTGCCAAAGTTGCTGCAGCCGTTCAAAGATCGGCTGATCGGGCTGACTATTGACCCCAGACGACTTCACGAGATCCGTGAGAAGCGCCGCCCCAACAGCAGCTATGCAAACTTGGAGCGATGCCAAATCGAGGTCAGACGGGCCGAAAACCTGTTCCGTCATCATGGGCTGATCGTGGCCGATACCTCGGGAATTTCTGTCGAAGAGATTGCCACCACCTTGCTACAGAAAACCGGCAAGCGGCGTGAATACCTTGGCTAAGCTCGAGCCGTACTCGTCATCATGAGCATCCCCCGTATCGGCTTTGTTAGCCTGGGTTGTGCCAAGGCGACGGTTGATTCCGAGCGCATCCTGTCCGAATTGCGGGCCTACGGATACACGTTCTCTGAGAGCTATGAGCACGCAGATCTCGTCATCGTGAACACCTGCGGATTTATTGAGTCTGCCGTTGAAGAATCGCTGGCCGTAATTAGCGACGCCATGGACGCTAACGGGCAGGTCATCGTGACCGGTTGCCTGGGTGCGCGCGCGGACATGCTCAAAGAGAGATTCCCCAAACTGCTGGCGATCACGGGCCCGCAAGATACCGAGGGAGTCGTTAAAGCGGTTCATGACGCCGCGCCGCCGGCGCAAGCGCCGCTCTACCATCTGTTGCCTCCCGGGGGGGTCAAATTGACCCCTCGGCACTACGCCTACCTTAAAATTTCAGAGGGCTGCAATCACAAATGCACGTTTTGCATCATCCCGACCATGCGGGGGCGTCTGGTCAGTCGATTACCCACCGACATCGTGTCGGAGGCTCAACAGCTACGATCAGCGGGGGTGAAAGAGCTTCTCGTTGTCTCGCAGGACACCAGCGCCTACGGCATTGACTTAAAGAACCAGAGCGACCTTATGGGCGGTCGTGCGCTACGCCCGGAGATCGGTCAGCTGGCCACTGAACTTTCTGACCTTGGTCTGTGGGTTCGACTGCATTACGTTTATCCCTATCCTCATGTGGATCGCCTGGTGGACTTAATGGCTGAGGGGGCGCTTTTGCCTTATCTTGACGTCCCGTTTCAGCATGCGAGCCCACGGGTGCTGCGGTCGATGAAGCGTCCGGCCAGTGGCGAGGACAATCTTGAGCGGGTTCGCAAGTGGAGAGACATCTGCCCCGATATCGCGATCCGTAGCACGTTTATTGTCGGCTTTCCCGGCGAAACGGAAGAGGATTTTGAGGAACTGCTTCAGTTCCTGACCAGCGCGAGGCTTGATCGCGTGGGCTGCTTTACCTACTCCCCAGTAGATGGTGCGAGAGCCAATGACCTGCCGGGAGCGGTGGATCAGGGAACGGCGATGCACCGTCTTGATCGACTCATGGCGCATCAGGCAAAAATATCCGCCGAGCGACTTGCTCAGCGGGTAGGCTCGCGCTGCACGGTTTTGGTTGATCAGGTCATGACTGATACAGTGATCGCTCGCAGTTACGCAGAGTCGCCGGACGTGGATGGGGTAATTTTCATTGAGGGATCTAATGGTCTGAGCGAGGGCGATCTGGTGCCCGTAGAAATTATCCAGAGCACAGATCACGACCTCATCGCGAGAACAGTCGATGCCTAAAGTCACGCATCTTGGGCACGTTGTTTTTTATGTTGCGGATCTTGATCGATCGCTGGCGTTTTATCGCGATCTCTTAGGGCTTCATGAGGTTCAGGGGGGTGATCTGCCGTTTAGGGCGGCCGCGTTAACCAGCTGGCGAACCCATCACGAGGTGTTGCTGATTGAAGCCCGTGAGATGCCGCAACCGCAGCCCGGTCCACGTCTGGGTTTTTATCATGCGGGTTTTTGTGTGGGCTCAAGTCTGGCCGAGTTACGGGCGGTGCGCGAGGCGATTCGCACCGCTGGCGTCAAGATAAAAGGAGCGTCTGATCACACCATTACCCAGAGCCTTTATGTCCTGGATCCTGACGGCAACGAGATCGAGCTTTATGTGGATGTGCCCGAGGTGGACTGGAAGCGCGACCCAAAGCTGATCTTGTCCCCGATAAAACCCTTAAAAATAGACTGACAGGGCCACCGTGGCCCTGATTCAGAGGTCGGTGTTTTCTTGACGGACATTCGCATGGTCTTATAATTTACTGACGACGTAAAAAAAACATATTTATGCACGAAATCGCAGCTTCATTTCGAATCGCGTTCGAGCTCCTCTTCGCGCTGGATTCAGAGCTGGTCGAAATTGTGGGCCTATCGTTGCGCGTGAGTCTCACCGCGGTGGGCATTGCATTACTTATTGGCATGCCCCTCGGTGCTGCCCTTGCCGTGGGCCGGTTTCGCGGCCGTTTTACTCTCACGGTCATTGTCAACTCATTTATGGGAATGCCGCCTGTGGTGGTGGGGCTCGTGGTCTACTTGATGCTCTCTCGCGCGGGCCCACTTGGCGTGTTGGGACTTTTGTATACCCCCACTGCCATGATCATTGCTCAGGTGTTGCTGATCACGCCCATCGTGGTGTCCTTATCGCGTCAGACCATCGTGGAGCTTGACCGAGAGTACGCTGACTATTTCCTTTCTCTCGCGATACCAAGATCACGCCGCGTCATGACGCTTCTGTGGGAGGCGCGTTTCAGTTTAGTCACCACCTGTCTCGCCGGATTTGGAAGGGCTATCTCGGAAGTCGGCGCGGTCATGATTGTGGGGGGCAACATTCATCACCTGACTAGAGTCATGACGACCGCTATTGCGCTTGAAACGTCCAAGGGTGAACTGGAGCTTGCGATGGCTTTGGGTATTGTTCTTATGTTAATCGCCCTGGCAATTAATCTACTGATTGCGCTTTTCAGACCGCGCGATGAAGGTCGACATACGCTCCGCACCTCGGTGTGACCCAATCGGATTCAAATTAATAAAACGGAAGAAGAAAGCATGTCTGAGTTTCGAGATCGCGTCCTGGCAGTACTTTTATTAACACTGACCGGGCTGATGAGTGGTGGCGCCGCGGCGAGCGAGATTGTAGTGCAGTCCACAACCTCGACGGCTAATTCAGGGCTTTATGATTACCTTTTGCCGATTTTTGAGAAAAAGACCGGTATCAAGGTCAATGTGGTGGCTGTTGGGACAGGGCAGGCCATCAAAAATGCTGTTCGTGGAGATGGGGATGTCCTGTTGGTCCATGCCAAAGCCGCAGAGGAGAAGTTTGTGGGGGAGGGATATGGCGTCAAGCGGTTTGATCTGATGTACAACGATTTCGTCATCATCGGACCCAGAGCCGATCCTGCTGGGGTTGCTAAGGCAAACGATATCGGCGACGCGCTAGCGCGGATCAGTAAGAGTGAATCCCTTTTTGCCTCTCGTGGTGATGATTCGGGTACCCATAAAAAAGAGCTCGCGCTTTGGCGTCAGGCTGGAACCGATCCAACCGTCGCAAGCGGTCAGTGGTATCGGGAGACGGGCTCTGGAATGGGCGCGACCCTGAATGCAGCCGTCGGAATGGATGCCTACACCCTGAGCGATCGGGCAACCTGGATCAGTTTCGCTAACAAAGGTGGCTTTGATATTTTGTTTGAGGGAGACGCGGCTCTTTTTAATCAATACGGCATTATTCTGGTGAATCCGGAAAAACATGCGCACGTGAAGGCGCAGGCGGGTCAGGCGTTTATTGAATGGATGATTGGCCCGGAAGGGCAGGAGACGATCGCTGGCTATCGTCGCAACGAGAAGCAGCTTTTTTTCCCAAATGCGAGCCCATAATGACTAGCCGTTAAAGTGTATGCGGCCAAAGCCCGAGGCATCGTATCCGGGTAACGATTGAGCCTTTTCTTTAAATTCCTCGCTGAGGCAGAAGTTCGCAAATGTCTGAAGCGGTGGCTCAAACCAGCTGCGCCGATTGATCAGTAGGTCAAATCGCTCGCGTAGAAGCGGAATAAACACGAGCCGATACTTCTCAGCCATTGCCTGCAGGCCAAGGGCGGCGTCAGCCAGACCTTCCAGTACACACGAGGCGGCTTCCGTCTCGGTGTGAGCGAGCGTTGAAAAGATTAATCGGTCGGCTGTTAACTCCTCCTTGCTAATCAGCGCCTCGAGGAGGATCTGGCTCCCGGTGCCGCTTTGGCGAGCCACCACTCGCTTTCCCGCCAGGTCCTTTATTGATCGAATGTTTTTTGAGGACTCTTCTTTAAGAATCAGGCCGCGTTCTCGCCAGCAAAACTCCATCAACACAACCGGCTGACCCGAAAATTGCTTTGCGACCCTGTCTACGTTCCAGTTATGGGTTTTTGGATCAAAGATGTGCAGAGCGGCTGCAGAGCCTGCTCCTTCAGAAAAACGATCGAGTCCAGATACGCTGCCCCCAAATTGGGTGGCGAGATGACTGCCCGATGCGGTAAGCGCCCACTCCAATAGAGGATCGTGACTGCCCAAAAGCACATCAGGGACGGGTTGGCTGGCAGAAGTGGATTTCGGGCCCAAGCGGCTCGCGGCGAGCCAAGCCTCGATGGCATGCCGATGAAATAAAAGTTTTCCTGTCGCCTTTACAAAGGGTATTTCTTGTCGCGCTACCAGATCATAAACTTTGCGCTCTTTGACTCGAAGCAAAAGCGCCACTTCTCGCGTGGTTAGAAAGTCATCAGTGGATTCAGACATGATCAGATCGAATAAGGCGGATTAAGCCCATTATGGCGCAGGCCCCGATTTTTTTACCCCGCAAGTGTAAGGGGTCGACCGGCTATTCGAATGAGGGGGCTATGGCAGGTAGAATACGGCGACAAATTTTCTAGGTTTTCATAAGTGAACATTCGTCGTTCCACCATCCGTCAGCGAATCAATCGAGTGCGTCGGCGTCGGATTTTTGATTTTGAGCGCTATAACCCCCAAATGGCGCTTCCTTTTAAGCCATCCTTTGCCTCACAAAGGCCGGCTGTCCCGGAGCGTCGAGACCGGGAAGAGTTCTAGGCCTTTTATAATTCACGCCCTCAGGATTAACTCCTACCTGTTTCATATCGATGTCAGAACACCTTAGCGAGGTGCGCCGTCGGCGCACGTTTGCCATTATTTCCCATCCTGACGCTGGGAAAACTACCCTTACTGAGAAGTTCCTCCACTATGGAGGAGCCATTCAGGAGGCAGGAACCGTACGGGCGAGAAAAACCGGTCGTTACGCAACGTCCGACTGGATGAAGCTCGAGAAAGAGCGGGGTATTTCTGTTACCTCATCGGTCATGCAGTTCGAATACCGTGGTTTTATCGTGAATTTGCTCGACACGCCGGGTCACGCCGACTTCTCTGAGGATACCTATCGAACCCTGACCGCCGTTGATTCGGCTTTGATGGTGATCGATGCGGCAAAAGGCGTGGAGGAGCGAACCATCAAGCTGATGGACGTGTGTCGATTGCGGGATACCCCCATCATTACCTTTATTAACAAGATGGATCGTGAAGGGAGGGATCCTATTGAACTTCTTGACGAAGTGGAGTCGGTTTTGGGTATTCGTTGCGCGCCTGTCACTTGGCCAGTGGGATCGGGTCGTGCCTTTCGGGGCGTTTACCGAATTCAGGAAGATCGCGTCGCGCTTTTCGACCGCACCGGCGCTGGCGGTACACCGAAGCAGCTGATTGAGGGGCTTAACGATCCGGAACTCGACGCCCTACTTGGGTCAGATGCGGAGCGCTTGAGGGAGGAGGTTGATCTTCTAACTGGGGCTTCGCATCCTTTTGACCTTGATGCCTATTTGCGCGGGGAATTGACGCCGGTTTTTTTTGGATCGGCGCTCAACCATGAAGGCACGGACGAAATGATT